>NZ_JBQQCE010000036.1:0-35522 GCF_052245645.1 Streptomyces sp. KR55
CCCGTCGACCGCCCCGCCCGAGACACCGCGTTCCTCCCCGACGGCTCCCGCATCCGACCCGGCGCGGCAGCGGCCCGACACGCCCCGCACCACTCCGGAGAGCACCCGGCCGGACGCCCCCGTCACGCCCTACCCCACAGGTCCGACGACGCAGACGGAGTCCGTCGTCCCGTCCCTGCCGTTGGTTCCGCAGCAGCGCACCGACTCCCCGGCCTCCGGCGCGACGCCCCCCGCCACGACCGCTCCGACGTCCGGCCCCGCGGACAGCGGCGGTACGGACCCGGGCACCACCCCGTCGACTCCGGCACCGGCACCGACCTCGCCCTCGTCGCCGGACTCGCCGGACTCGCCGTCGTCGCCGGAGCTCTGCCTGCTCGTCATCTGCCTCGGCGGCTAGGGCCTGTCCGGCGGATCAGGTCGCAGGAAATCGGCGGCACCCTATAAGCGCGGGTGAGCGGGGTCTGGTGCGTCCAGCTGCAAGGCGGAGGAGGGAGTCGACGCGATGGGGGTCCCCCCGCTCGAGCGAAGTCGAGAGTGGGGGAGTCGGCGACCGACGACAACGCGGCAGATGGGGGGCGTGCCAGACCCCGCGTCTGCGGCATGATCCGCCGGACAAGCCCTAACCGCGCCGGGCGGTGTCAGCAGCCGAACCTTGTGTCACAACCGCTGGTGCTGCGGGTACTGCGTCGCCAGCGCCCAGATGACGAAGAAGTCGACGGCGATCAGGATCAGCGCCCACAAGGGGGCGTACGGCAGGAAGAGGAACTGGGCGATCAGGCTCAGCGAGGCCAGGGCGATACCGGCGAGGCGGGCCCAGCCGGCGCCCTTGAGGATGCCCCAGCCGGTGACGAGGGCCACGACGCCGAGGACCAGCAGGATCACGCCCCAGCCGGTGAGGTTGATCTCGTAGATGTAGGAGCCGATCCGGGCGTACACGTCGTCCTCCGCGATCGCGGCGATGCCCTGGAAGATCGCCAGGATGCCGTTCAGCGTCATCAGGACGCCGGCGAAGTGGATGCCGCCGGTGAGTGCGCCAGGGGCGCCGGGCGGAGGAGGAGCCGGGGCGGCTCCCCGGTGCGCGGTGTCCCAGACCGGCGGCTCGTTCGCGTGCGGCTGGTCGGTCATGGCCGGGCTCCGTCTCTGTCCTGCGTTGCCCTGAAAGGCTCCTGCTTCAAGGATCCGGGCCGGTCCCGGCCGCCACCACGGGACGTACGCCATCCGGGTGAAGGCCATGCGGATGCGGGGTCGCGCGGGTGGGCCTTCACTGGAGTGGAGGACGCATTCAGGGAGGCAACATGGCCCGTTACCGGACGCGGTGGTGGGCGGTCGGAGCGGCGCTGGTGGTGGCCGTGGGCGCCGGGCTGACCGGTTGTACGAACGACAACGACACCGAGCCGCGGCCCACCGATGCCGCCTCGGTCGTGGAGTCGGCCGCCTCGCAGGCCTCGGACTTCTGGGCGTCGGCGACCGCCGAGGCCGAGCGCAGGATCGACGAGATCACCAAGGGCATCGACGTCAGGGACGACGTTACCCTCGGCAGGCCGACGACCGCCGACGACGGACGGACCACCGTCGAGGTCACCGCCCGGAACACCACCGACTCGACGAAATCCTTCATCGTGCAGGTCGACTTCAAGAACCGGGACGGCGACTTCCTCGACACCGTCGTCGTCACCGTCTCCGACGTCCCGGCCGACGGGAGCGGCGAGGCCACCGCCCGCAGCACCCACGAGCTGCCCGGCGACGTGCAGGTGGAGGTCGCACGGGCCGTGCGGTACTGACCATGGGCGAGACGGCGACCGCGGTGACCTTCACCGAGCAGGACTACGCCGCGCGCATGCACCGGGCGGCGCGCGACGCGGCCGCCGCCGGGCTGTCCGGGCTGCTGGTCACGCCCGGCCCGGACCTGGAGTGGCTGTGCGGCTACCGGCCCCCCGCGATCACCGAACGCCTCACCCTGCTCGTCCTCACCCAGGACTCCGAGCCCCGTCTGCTGGTCCCCGCACTGGAACGCCCGGACGCGACCGCGGCCCCCGGCGCCGGTGCCCTGCGGATCACGGAGTGGCGGGACGGCCAGAACCCGTACGCCGCGGCGGCCGGACTGCTGCGCCCCAACGGGCGGTACGTCGTCGGCGACGCGACCTGGGCGATGCACCTGCTCGGCCTCCAGGAGACGCTGCCGCTGACCACGTACCACGCGCTGAGCGTCACGCTGCCGTTGCTGCGGGCGGTGAAGGACGCGCACGAGGTGGAGCGGCTGGCCGCGGCGGGGGCGGCCGCGGACGCGGCGTACCGGGACATCCTGTCGGTACGGTTCGCCGGGCGCCGGGAGAGGGACGTGGCCGCCGACCTGGCCCGGCTGCTGCGTGCACATGGGCACAGCCAGGTCGACTTCACCGTCGTCGGCTCCGGTCCGAACGGCGCGAACCCGTACCACGAGGCGGGCGACCGGACGATCCAGGACGGCGACATGGTCGTCCTGGACTTCGGCGGCCTGAAGGACGGCTACGGCTCCGACACCACCCGTACCGTGCATGTCGGCGAGCCCACCGCCGAGGAGCGCAGGGTGCACGACATCGTGCGGGCCGCGCAGCAGGCCGCGGTCGATGCGGTACGGCCGGGCGTGGCCTGCCAGGACATCGACCGGGTGGCCCGGTCGGTGATCGAGGACGCCGGGTACGGCGAGTACTACGTCCACCGCACCGGGCACGGCATCGGCGTCACCACCCACGAGCCGCCGTACCTCGTGGCGGGCGAGGCGCAGCCGCTCGTGCCGGGCATGTGCTTCTCCGTCGAGCCCGGCATCTGTCTGCCGGGCCGGTTCGGCGTCCGGATCGAGGACATCGTGACCTGCACGGAGCACGGCGGCCGCCGGCTGAACGACACCCCGCACGAGCTGGCCGTCGTCGACGGAACGGCTACTGCGGGCCGGTGAAGGCGGGGCAGGCCCCGGTCACAGTCCCAGCCACGCCGTGGTGTCCGGGCCCAGACGTCCGTCGGGCTCCAGCGGGGCGCTGGTCAGCAGCGGCTCCCCCGGCGGCATCGGTACGGGCGTGCCGGACAGGTTGGCCACACAGCGCCAGCGGTCGGAACGGGTGAACTGCAGAACGCCGGGCAGGGTGTCCTCCGCCCAGGTCAGCGTCTCGCCCTCGACCAGCTTGCGGCGCAGCCGCAGGGCCCGGCGGTAGAGCTCCAGGGTCGAGCCCTGCACCCCGTCCTGGGCCTGGACGGCGTACGACGCGAAGCTCGCCGGCTGCGGCAGCCAGGCACCGCCCGCGCCGAAGCCGTACGAGGGACCGGTCGTCGTCCACGGCAGCGGCACCCGGCAGCCGTCGCGGCCCTTGCGGACCCGGCCCGTCTGCTCCCAGATCGGGTCCTGGAGGACCGCGGTGGGCAGGTCGGCGACCTCGGGCAGGCCCAGCTCCTCCCCCTGGTAGACGTACGACGACCCGGGCAGCGCCAGCATCAGCAGGGTCGCCGCCCGCGCGCGCCGCAGCCCGGCCACCTCGTCGATTGCGGGCGCGTGGCCGCCGGACAGCAGCCAGGCGTTGTCGTCCGTGCCGGGCGGGAGCATGAGGCGGGAGGTGTGGCGTACGACGTCGTGGTTGGACAGCACCCAGGTGGCCGACGCACCGGCCGCGCGGGCGTCCGCGAGCGAGTCGGTGATGACCCGGCGCAGCTCGTCGGCGTCCCAACCCGCCTGCAGGTACTCGAAGTTGAAGGCCTGGCCGAGTTCGTCCGGGCGGGCGTACCGGGCGCGGCGGGCGCCCGGGACCCAGGCCTCGGCGACCGCCATACGGGGCGGGGAGTAGGCGTCGAGGATCTTGCGCCAGTCGCGGTAGATCTCGTGGACCTCGTCGCGGTCGTAGAAGGGATGGGTCCCTGGGGCGAATTCACTCAGCGCCTTCTCGTCGCTCAGCTCGGGCGCACCGAGGTCGCGCAGCGGTTCGCTCAGGTCCTTGGCGAGGGCGTGGGCGACATCGACGCGGAAGCCGTCGACGCCGCGGTCGGACCAGAACCGCAGGGTGGTGCGGAAGTCGGCGCGGACCTCCTCGTTCTCCCAGTTGAGATCGGGCTGCTGGGGCGCGAAGAGATGCAGATACCACTGGCCGTCCGGTACCCGCCGCCATGCGCTGCCGCCGAAGACGGACTGCCAGTCGGTGGGCGGGAGTTCGCCGTGTGCGCCGCGGCCGTCCCGGAAGACATAGCGTTCGCGGGCGCCGGAGCCGGGCCCGGCGCGCAACGCCTCCTGGAACCAGACGTGTTGGTGGGAGGTGTGGTTGGGGACGATGTCGACGATGACCTTCAGGCCCAGGCGGTGCGCCTCGGTGACCATCGCGTCGAAGTCGTCGAGTGTGCCGAGCCGCGGGTCGACGTCGCGGTGGTCGGCGACGTCGTAGCCGCCGTCGGCGAGTTCGGAGGGGTAGAAGGGGCTCAGCCACAGGGCGTCCACGCCGAGGGCGGCGAGGTGGGTCAGGCGCTGGGTGATGCCCTTCAGGTCGCCGAGCCCGTCGCCGTCCGCGTCGGCGAAGCTGCGCGGATACACCTGGTAGATCACGGCCTGGCGCCACCAGTCGGGGTTCTTCGGGGAGAGGTCGGGCGTGGTCACTCGGTCTCCTCTGCTGTGTGGGCGGCTCTGCTTGCGGGCAACAGGAGGACTCTGTCCAGTTGGCCGGAAAAGCGAACATCGACATGCGGCGGAGTGATGGATGGCGGGCAGCGCGGGGATCGTGGTCGCCACGCATCGCGGCATATCGACGAGGACCGGGGACGCCATCGTCCGCGAACCCGGCCGGGCGCGGGGCATCCAGGCCGGCGCGCTGACACCCACGTGATCAGGTGCGCGTGATCTCCACTACGGCGTCAAGGACCAAGTGCCAGGGGTACTCCCTCGGCTTGCCCTGACCGGGCTGGTTCGGCACGAAGCCGCCGTCCCCGTACAGCACCTGCACACCCATGGCCCGCAGCTCCCCGATGCTCCGCTCGAACTGCCGATGCTGCACATAGGCGGCGTTCACGCACGGCATCGTGACCGTCGGGATGCGCTTGCCGATGCCCTCGGCGACGACGCCGACCACGAAGTCGTGCGTGAGGCCGAGCGCCCACGAGTTGATCGTGTTGAACGTGGCCGGCGCGACCGCGATCACGTCAGCCATCGGCCACACATCCGGCTCGCCAGGCACCTTGTACTCGCTGCGCACGGGGTGTCCGGTCAGCCACTCCAGCTCGGTGAGTTGCGGTGCGAGCCAGCGCGCGGCGGTGGGGGTGAGGCCCAGGCACACGTCGAAGCCGCGGGCCTGCGCGTCCCGGATGACCTCCGCGACGTCGAAGACGGGCGGGGCTGCTGAGCCGAACAGATAGAGCACGCGACGAGCGGTCGTCATGCACCTATCCGACCGCACGCAACCGCCCCCGTTCACCGGGGAGTCGGGGGCTGAGGTGGCAGCATGCCGTGTCATGGCAGACAGCAGCACGAGCAGGTTTCAGGCAGGCCGGACGGGACTCATCGTCAGGATCCCGGACGCGGAGCCTGCCGTCCGCGCATGGCGTGAACGGTTCGATCCGTCGGCCCGAGCAGGGGTTCCAGCACATGTCACGGTGCTTTTTCCATTCCTCGACGAGAGTCGAATAGATTCGCGTGTCTGCTCGGCTCTCGCTGACGCGCTCGGCAGGCATCATGCCTTTGACCTGCGCTTTGAGAATTGTGGGCGGTTTCCCGGCGTGCTGTATCTCGTTCCTGACCCAGACGCGCAGTTGCGGCGGCTCACTGAGGTGATCGCTGACCGGTGGCCCGAGGCCCCTCCAAGTGGGGGGCGAGTTCACCGAGGTCGTGCCCCACCTGACCGTCGCTGACGGGCAGAACGATGCTGTCCTGGATGAAATTGAGGCGGACCTTCTCAGCAAACTG
Organism: Streptomyces sp. KR55; assembly: GCF_052245645.1. Lineage (NCBI taxonomy): Bacteria > Bacillati > Actinomycetota > Actinomycetes > Kitasatosporales > Streptomycetaceae > Streptomyces > Streptomyces sp. KR55. Next base: position 5,909 of record NZ_JBQQCE010000036.1, read on the forward strand.
CCCTTCACGTCCCGGGTCTCGTCGGTTGACCTCATGGTGCATGACGGCGCGAAGTGGCTAGAGCGGGCGTCGTTCGCACTTCGTGAATGAACGGGCCGAGAGCTTGGCCGGTCCGCCGCAACGTGCAGCGGACTTCAGGAACTCGGAGCAGTCCGGACCCAAGGCAAGCACGCCCTCGATCCATGGCACCAGGAACCGTCTGACCTCCTACAGCTACCCCTCCACCACCGACAGCCAAAGCTTCACGTACCGCTCCTCGTCGACGTCCAACGCCACGTCGACGAGGGGCTGTTCGCGTGTGCCGTCGTGGATTTCGGACTCGCCGGGGCGGGGGCGGCGGTCGACGACGGTCTGGCCTCGGGTCGGGCCCGGGGCGAGGGAGACCTCCACCGGGAGCGGCTGTGTGGTGAGCCCGGCCGGGTCGGCGACCGCGCACACGGCGCCCGCGTCGCCGAGGCCGCCCGCCGGGTCCTCTTCGGTGCCGGGCCCCCGGTGGGCGAGCAGCTCACCGCCGAGGCGGGCGCCCGGTTCTGGGCTTGCGCGCAGCCGCCGTACGTCCGAGGCGGGGACGACCACGCGCATGAAGACGTCCAGGCCGTACATCGTGATCGGCACGCCGGCCGTGAGGAGGACCGCCGCGGCCTCCGGGTCGTGCCAGACGTTGAACTCGGCGACCGGCGTGGCGTTCCCCGTGGTCACCGCGCCGCCCATGAAGACGATGCGTTCGATGTTGCGGGTCACCTCCGGGTGGGTGCGCAGGAGCAGGGCGATGTTCGTCAGGGGCGCCGTGGGAATGAGGGTGACCGGGCGGGGGGACGCGAGGATCTCCCGGCGCAGAAGGGTCACCGCGTCCACGTCCACCGGCCTGCGGGTGGGGGCCGGCAGGCCGAGGTCGCCCATGCCGTCGTGGCCGTGGACCCGGGCGGAGCGCGGTGCCTCGATCAGCGGGCGTTCGGCGCCCCGGGCGACGGGGATACCAGGGGCGCCGGCCTGTTCGAGCACGGTGAGGGTGTTGCGGACCACGCCGTCGACGTCCGTGTTCCCGGCGACACAGGTGATCGCGCGCAGGTCCAGGCCCGGGTGCCGTACGGCGAACAGCAGGGCCAGGGCGTCGTCGACGCCGGTGTCGCAGTCGATGATCACGGGGATGGGCTGACCGGTCACGTCCAGGCTCCTCTCACCCGGGCCTTGTTGCCCTACGGCAGTGACCCTACGCGGATTCCCACAGCTCGGAGCGCCGGTCCCGGACGCGGGCGGCGATCAGCCGCAGCAGCTCCGCAGCGGATACCGCCCCTGGCCGGCGGCCGTCCCGCAGCCGCACCGCCACCAGGTCACCGTCGGCCTCCCGCGCCCCGATCACCGCCTGGTACGGCACCAGCCGCGCCGCCCGGATCCGGGCCCCCAGGCTGCCCTGCCCGGGGTCGTGCAGCTCCGCGCGGAGGCCCTGCGCGGTGGCCTGGTTCAGGACGGACGCGGCTCGCTCCTCCTGCGCCTCGGACACCGGCAGGATCGCCAGCTGCACGGGCGCCAGCCAGGGCGGGAACGCGCCGCCGTGCTGCTCGATGAGGTGGGCGACCGCCCGTTCCACGCTGCCGATGATGCTGCGGTGGACCATGACCGGCCGGTGTTTCGCGCCGTCGGGGCCGGTGTAGTGCAGGTCGAAGCGGGCGGGCTGGTGGAAGTCGATCTGCACGGTGGAGAGGGTGGTCTCGCGGCCGGCCGGGTCCGCGATCTGTACGTCGATCTTCGGGCCGTAGAAGGCCGCCTCGCCCGGTGCGGACTCGTAGGGGAGGCCGGAGGCGTCGAGGGCCTCCTCGAGCAGGGCGGTCGCCCGGCGCCACAGGGCCGGGTCGGCCACGTACTTGCCGCCCTCGGCGGGCAGGGACAGGCGGTGGCGGGCCGCGCGGATGCCCAGGTCGGCGTAGGCGCGGCGGATCAGCTCCAGGGCGGCTCGGGCCTCGTCCACGGCCTGCTCCAGGGTGCAGAAGATGTGCGCGTCGTTGAGGTGGATCGCCCGGACCCGGGTGAGGCCGCCGAGCACGCCGGACAGCTCGGAGCGGTACATGCCGCCCAACTCGGCGATGCGGAGGGGAAGTTCGCGGTAGCTGTGGGAGCGGGAGCGGTAGATCAGGGCGTGGTGGGGGCAGAGGCTGGGGCGCAGGACGACCTCCTCGGCACCCAGTTTCATCGGCGGGAACATGTCGTCGCTGTAGTGGGACCAGTGGCCGGAGATCTCGTACAGCTCCCGTTTGCCGAGGACGGGCGAGTACACGTGCCGGTAGCCGGCGGCGCGTTCGGCCTCGCGGATGTACTCCTCCAGGGTGTGGCGTACGACAGCCCCGTCGGGCAGCCAGTACGGCAGGCCGGCACCCATCAGGGGATCGGTGTCGAACAGGTCGAGATCACGGCCGAGGCGGCGGTGGTCGTGCACGGGGTTCTCCCTCGCTCCGGGGGGCGAGGAACCGCCAGGGGACGACGAAGCCCCGGGGCACTCGCCCCGGGGCTTCGACTTCTGCGTCGTCTGCGTCAGTGGTCAGCGCGCCGGGACACTCTCCGGCGTCGTCGTGAGAGACGGGTGGGCGCGCTTCATGGGGTGACGGTAACGGGGGTCGGCGATGCGCGCGAAGGATTTTCGGTGGGCGCTCGGCTCTCCTCCGCGCGTCCGTACGCCGATGTACGCCCGTACGCCGTCCGTACGCCGAGGCCAGTACGCGAGGTTACTCCCGCTGTCAGACGTCGTCGCCGCTCCCGCCCGGCACGGTGTTGGGCATGAAACTGAACCGGCCCGCACGGCGGGCTTCCCTCGTCGTCCATGTGGCCGCCTCCGCAAGCTGGCTCGGGCTCACGCTCGGGCTGCTCGCGCTCGGGGTCACCGCGACGACCACCGGGTCCGCGGTGACCGTGGAGGCCTCCGTCCGGGCCATGAAGCTCTTCGCCGACTGGCTGCTGCTCCCCGTCGCGTTCCTCACCCTCCTCAGCGGCCTGCTCCTGTCGCTGGGAACGGCGTGGGGGCTGGCGCGGCACCGGTGGGTCTACACCAAGTTCTGGCTGACCCTGGCCACGACCACCGCCACGGTCTTCGCACTGCGCCCCGGCGTGAACTCGGCGGTCACCGCCGTCGCCGCGGGCGGCCCGCTGCCCGACGCCGGTGACGTGCTGTTCGGGCCGGTCGTCTCCCTGTCCGCCTACGCCTTCATGACGGTGATCTCGATCCTCAAGCCGTGGGGACCGACCCGGCGCGGCCGACGTCTACGGGCGGCTGTCCGCACTCCGGCAGCACCAGCGCCGCGGGCGCGTACCCGAGCCCTTCCGTGAAGTGTTCAGTCCTGCCGGCCTCGCGGGCCTCGACGCGTTGTCTCCAGCCACTCCTCCGCCGGCTCGGCGTCGCCGTATTCGTCGTGCCAGTTCCACCATTCGTACGGCGGGGTCTGGGGATAGCCCTCGGGAGAGTCCTCCCATGTCTCCTGCCGCCCGAGTGCCGTCATGTCGAGGTAGCTCCAGAGGCTCCCCATGGCCTCGTCGCCGCGGGCGTTGATGAAGTAGGTGCGGAACACTCGGTCGTCATCGCGGATGAACGCGTTCGTGCCGTGCCACTCGTCCACACCGAAGTCGATGTCGAAATCGTCGGTGATCGTGTACCAGGGCATCGCCCAGCCCATCCGTGCCTTCACCCGCTCGATCTCGGGCTGCGGTGCGCGCGAGGCGAAGGCGAGCGTGGTGTCGCGGGCGTTCAGATGGGCCAGGTGGCCGACCTGGTCGGCCAGCATGGAGCAGCCGCGGCAGGCATGGTCCGGCCAGCCGGACACGCCCGGCTCGAAGAAGGCGCGGTAGACGATCAGCTGACGACGGCCCTCGAACAGATCGAGCAGACTCACCCTGCCGGCGGGTCCGTCGAACTCGTACTTCTTCTCCACCGCCTGCCACGGCATCCTGCGCCGCCTGGCAGCCAGTGCGTCACGGGCGCGGGTCAGCTTCTTCTCCTCCACGAGCAGCTCCTGGCGCGCAGCCTCCCACTCCTGTGGCGAAACGATTGGGGGCGTCTTCATGATGACGTTCACCTTCCGGGTCGGTGCGGGCTCACGTATCCAGGGTCGGCCGCCACCGACACGGGCGCACGCCGATGCACGAGGGGTGGGGCATGCGTTTGCGGTGCGCCCACAGCGCCGCTCACCCGTACGGCCCGGCACCGCTGGCGCCCGGCGGGAGCCGGTGGTGCCGTGGATGTACGACTGTCGGAAAGTCCCCCTGGAGGCACCTCTATGACCCGACCCCCGGCCGCCCGCGCCTTCCTCGCCTCCGCCCTTTCGGCGGGGGCGCTGCTGACGGTGGGCGGCTGCTCCGGTGCGCAACCCTGGGCGGCCCGGCAGGCCGCCGCCTCCGCATCGCCCGTCGTCTCCGCCACGCCCCCGTCCGCCACCGGGGTGCCCGCCCTCACCGAGGCACAGGCCCGGTCGGCGCTGATCACGGAGGCCGACCTGGGTGAGCCATGGGCGCCGACGCAGGGCTCGGCGACCTGGCGGGACGCGTTCCTCAAGGCCTCCGCTCCCGCCGACCGGCGCGACTGCGGGCGTCTACTCGACGGGCTCTACGCCGACGAACTGCTCGGCACCCCGGCCCGCGCGGTGACCGGCCTGGACGACGGGGACGAGGGGGCCCAGCTGCGCCACCAGGTGACCACTCAGCGCGCGGGGGACGTGGACCGCACGCTGGCCTGGCTGGGAACGCTGCCGGAGAAGTGCGGGGAGTTCACGGCGACGACCGCGGGCGGGGTGGAGCGGAGGGTGGAGGTTTTCGACGCGGAGCTGCCGGAGGTCGGGGACGCGCGGCAGGGCCTGCGGATCACCGTCACCGACGACACGGACTACGAGCCCGTCACCCTCACCCTGGACGTCGCGGCCGTACGGGTGGGTGAGGACGCGTTCACCCTCACCCACGGCGGCCTCGGGGACGTGTACATGGAGGTCACCCATGAGGCGGCCGAACTGGGCGCCGAACGGCTCGCGGAGGTCAGGAAGCAGGGCCGGGCACTGGTGTGAGGCTGTTCGGCGAGACCAGGGCCCTGTCGTCATTTCCCTTCGTCCGCCCGGAGGGCGGGCAGGCGGGAAATGACGACAGGCCTGAGGCCTTTCCTTCGGATCACGCCCGGGTCCGATGCGGACGCCGGCAAGCGGTGGTCGTGGGGCCTGGGGCCGTCCTGCTAGCTGTGCCGTCTCATGAGGTTGGTTCCGCGAGTGGCGACGGCCTTCGTGTAGGAGTCCACCCGTGGTCATCGGCGGCCGGAGTGCACGCCCTCGCTCAACAAGAGGGACGTGGTCAGCAAGGAGATCTACCCTCTTCGCCAGCCCGGTCGACAAGATCGGCGACGGACCGGCGAGAGGCCGATCCCTCACTGGTCGGCCGCGTCTGCTTGGGTGATCGTCACGTCGCGGGGTATCGGTCGAAGAAATTTCGAGGAGGGCTGTCGAATCGGGGCCGGCCGTTCGACGTAAGGGTGTCAGGCAACAACAAGTACCTGGAAGGACAGCTGCCATGGCTCAGTACGCGATCCTCATCTACGCGAAGGCACACGTCGACGAGGCCGAGGTCATTCCTGGGGCGCGGGTGGCCCATGACCGCCACTTCGAGGACATGGTGGAGTCCGGCGCCCTGGTCGCGGCATTCGCGCTGCAGCCCGCCGCCGACACAGCGACCTCGATCCGCGGCGACGTGGTGACGGACGGCCCGTTTGTCGATGCCAAGGAGGTCATCGCCGGCTTCGCCATCATCGAGGCGCCCGACCTGGACGCCGCTCTGAAGATCGCTCGGGCCAATCCCGCCACCCAACAGGGCGGCGGTGTCGAGGTGCGGCCCGTCGAAGGCGGCTTCATCGCGAATCGGCCCGCCGCGGCATGACGCCCTGGGCAGACGTCGAAACGGCTGTCGCGGACGCGCACCGTCGCGGGTGGGCCCTGGTGCTCGCCGCGACGGCGCGCGTCGCGCGCGACCTGGACCTGGCCGAGGAGTGCGTGCAGGAGGCATATGCCGCGGCCCTGGCGAGCTGGGCCCGCGACGGGATCCCCACCAATCCGGAGGCGTGGCTCACAACCGCGGCCAAGCGCCGTGCGATGGACGCGGTGCGGCGTGAGCAGACGTTCCGCTCGAAACTTCCGCTGCTGGTCGAGCCCGAGGAGACGGAGGACGAGGTGGCCATCGACGAACCGGCAGCCGTCGAGCCGGAGGACGTGGTACCGGACGAGCGGTTGCGACTGATCTTCATGTGCTGCCATCCGGCGTTGGCGCAGGAGGCGCAATTGGCACTCACGCTGCGGCTGGTGTGCGGGGTGACGACCGCCGATATCGCCCGAGCGTTTCTGATATCGGAGTCGACGATGGCCGCCCGGATGACCCGGGCGAAGAAGAAGATCTCGGCTGCGCGCATCCCCTACCGGCTGCCGGGAGCGGCTGAGCTGCCGGATCGACTGCGCGCGGTGCTCGGCGTGATCCATCTGCTGTTCACCGCCGGGCACACCGCGCCGTCCGGCGCATCGCTGGTGCGTAACGACCTGGTGGACCAGTCGCTTCGGCTGGCCCGGATGCTGCGGGAGCTGATGCCCGACGAGCGGGAGGTGCGGGGGCTGCTCGCCCTGCTGTTGGTCACCGACGCCCGGCGCGCCACCCGGGTCGACGCCGACGGTCGCCTGCTGCGACTGGAGGACCAGGACCGATCGCTCTGGGACCGCGCGGCGATGACCGAGGCGCACGACCTGATCGTGGACGGGCTGCGCGGCGGGCGACCGGGCCGCTATGTCCTGCAGGCGGCGATCGCCTCGCTCTACGCTGAGGCGCCGTCCTACGACCAGACGGACTGGCCACAGATCGTGACCCTGTACGACGAGCTGCTGTCGGTGTGGCCCTCACCGGTGGTGGCGTTGAACCGCACGGTGGCGGTGTCGATGGTCTCTGGGCCGGCACAGGCGCTGGCAGAGGTTGCGGAGTTGGAGAAGGACGGCCGGCTCGCGAGATACCAGTACCTACCGGCGATCAAGGCGGATCTGCTGCATCGCCTCGGCCGCTCGGACGAGGCTTCGATCGCCTACCGCCAGGCGCTGGAGTTGACCGGGAACGACGCCGAGCGCGAGTTTCTGGCCGAACGCCTCGCCGGTCCGCATCGGGCATAGGCACCGGGCTCTCGGTGGCTAGTCCTCGTCCGAGGCTCAGATCGAAGCGCCTGGCTGACCTGCGTAGACCTCGGTGCTGCCAGGGCCGCGCTTCATCAAGGAAGCTCCGTAGCATTGTGGATCACCGTGAGGACCTCGTGTAACCAACGTCCTGAGACACCACAGCTAGCGGACGAGGCCAGGCAGAACACGGCCGCATGACACACCACGCAGTGGACTGGTCGCAGCTCAGGCATGCGTACGGACCAGCCGACGACATACCTGGCCTCTTCGCCCGCCTCGCCGGCGAGCAGGAGGACGAGAAGGTCTGGCACGACCTCTGGTCGGCGCTGTGCCACCAAGGCACCGTGTACGAGGCGAGCTATGCCGCTTTGCCAGTCCTCGCGGACATCGCGACCGGCCGTGCGCCTGGCGAGCGGAAGCAAGCGGTGCTCATGGCGGGCCTGATCGTTGCCGAAGCCGACACGGCGCAGCGTGCCTGTTACGCCTCCCAGATCACCGAGTTGACGCTTGCCGTCCGCGTCTGCCTGACCGAGGTCTCGGCCGATGAACCGGAGACCTTCGTGTACCTGGCGCAGAGCCTGCTGGCGTTCGAGAACGTGCCGGTCTGGTCTCAGCGGCTTGAACTGTTGATTGAGGAATTCGAGGCCGAATGTCCCGAGTGCGAGGCGCTCACCTGCCTTCTTCTGGGCGAATACGCGGACGAGTGCGATGTCGAATTGCACCCGGCGAGCACGGACGAGCTGACCGACATCGGCGCCCGGATCTACACCATGGCGCGTGACGCCGGTCAGGACCAGGTCGCTGACTGGGTGACCCGCCTCTTCGGACAGGCGACGTGCCCGGAGTGCGAGACAAGGTTCGCCATCTCCGAGAGCGTCACCGACTAGTGCCCCTCGAACCGCTCCCGATGGGTCACCACGTCGTGTGCCACGTCGAGCACGGTCGTGCCCCGCGCGAACGCACGCCCCCGCAACCGGGCCAGTGCCTCGTCCGAGCCGACGCCGAGCTGGGCCATGATCATGCCGACGGCCTGGTAGACCTCGTCGTGCTCGGTGGCCAGTTCGCTCAGCCAGGGGCCGTCCGCCAGCCGGCTGGCGTTCTCCTCGTCGGCCGGCAGGGCCATCAGGGCGACCGTCATGACGCCGGCCATGAGATACGCCGTGTGCAGTTCGCGGGCGCTGAGGCCGCCGGGGCTGTCGCGGTACAGGTCGAGCGTGCCCACACACCCCGAGTCGTCGCCGAGCGGCAGTGCGTACACGGCCCGTACGCCGGCTGCGGTCGCCTGCTGGGCGAACACCGGCCAGCGGTCGGCGTCCCGGCCCGCCAGGTCGGCGGCGATGACGGGGGCGCCGGTGCGTGCGGCGTGCAGACAGGGGCCCTCACCGAGGGTGGCCTGGATCTCCATCAGGTAGGCGGCCCGCTGGTCGCTGGCGCTGAGCGGCACGAGCATGCCGTCGCCGCACAGCGACACGCCCGCGCAGGTCACGGGCAGCAGCCGGACCGCGACAAGGCACACCGTTCTCGGGATCTCTCCGGGATCGGCGCCCCGGACCCCGCCGGCGATCGCGTCGGCGGCCCACGCCGGCTCCGGCTCGTCCCTGGGCCGCACAGTGACTCCCTCCTCCGACAACGCGGCGGGCCCCCACCACCAGCACCACCACCCGCCCGGAAACGAGGCCCGACTACCCGTAGGAGCCCACGCGAAACGGGGGGCTGAATCCACCGATCAGCGGCAGTGCGGCGCGCCCGCGCAGCGGGCGTGGATCCGGCCGGGCGGTGCGGCGCGTCCGCAGGGGTTGACACAGTCGTACGGCACCCAGGCGTCGACCGCCTCGATCGGCTTGTCGCAGGCCAGGCACATCAGGACCCCGGTGAGGGCGTCGTAGTGGTCGCACAGGGCCATGACGGACCGGGTGAGCCGTTTGACACGTTCGACCTCGCCGTACAGGCCCGCGGCCTCCGCCTCCTCCAGACGCCGTCGGGCTTCGGCGACACCGGCCAGCGCGACCTTCGCCGGAACGTCGTCCGGAGGCAGGTTTTCAGCGAGCTGCTCGATCTGCGGGATCAGCTGTTTCAGGTAGCCGTGAAAGTCCTGGCTGAAGCCCTTCACGGTCTGGTGGCGGGGCAGCGAGCGCTGGTCGATGAACCAGGAGGCCTGGGCCCGCATCAATCCGGCGGACCGCGCGGGTGCTTCGGTCTTGTCGGTCATCTCGTCGCCGGATGGGCATCCCGCAGGTGATGCGGTGTCGTTCGACACGTCGACGCTCCCTGTCTGGTTCGAGAGTTGGCCGCACCCCGGTGCGGCACTGGCAGCGGTCGCCGGGGTTCGTTCTGTCCACCGGGCAGGGGGCGGGCTCGCAGTAACTGGCTCTGCACGGCAGCAAAAAGAAGACTGGACCGGTGGACCGGTCCAGTCAAGTGAGGGGGCTGGTTCCTTACCCCATCGGGTAGTTCTCGATCTGCTCGAACACGTGAGACGCCGTCACGCCCTCCTCGCACACGAGGGGCTGATGAGCATGGTCAAGCGCGACATGCAGCACCACGGCCACCGCGGTCGGCTGTTCCACTTCCAGCAGACAAGCCTCTTCGTCGGTAGCCAGCCTCACCGTTGTCACATCCACTCCCTCTACAGGGAAGCGGCCTGTCTGGCGCCGCACGTAATGCGTCGTACCTTCGGCGATCGGCCCCTTCATCGCCAGGCGCGGGGCGGCCTCCGCAACGGCGGGCGGGAACCATGCCGTGACCAAGCTGTGCGGGGAGCCGTCGTCGAGCAGCACCAGCCGGATGCGCCGGAGCGCGTCCTCGCCCGGCTTCAGGCCGAGGGCGTCGACAACATGCGCGGGCGGCGCCGTACGGTCCGGGACCCCGAGACGACGGTACGGCGAACCGCCGGACACACGCGTGGAGCCCGCGCGGCGTCGGCCGGCGGGGCGGGCGATCGGCGTCTCGGCAACCGTGAACCCGGCACCCTGGCGGGCGACCACCAGAGCGTCGTTGCGCAGCACGTCATAGGCTTTGACGACGGTGGCTCGGGACACGCCCCACTGCTCCGCCAGGTCACGACCGGACGGCAACAGCTCGCCGGGACCGAACTCGCCGTTCGAAATCCGGGTGCGCAGATCCTCGGCGATCTGCTCGTACTTCAGCAGGGGCATCTGGGCACACTTCCGATCACTGGACTGGTCCACCGGTGAGCTACCAGAATGCCCGCATGAAGAGCCCTGAAGTAGCTCCGGAGATCGTGAGGTTCTACACCGAGACCATCGACGAGGCGGACCGGCTGACCACGACCGCCGACGGACGCCTGGAGATGGTACGCACGCAGGAATTGCTGAGCCGTCACCTCCCCACCCCGCCCGCACGCGTACTCGACGTCGGCGGCGGTCCCGGCGCCCACGCCGGGTGGCTCGTCCAGGACGGCTACACCGTGCACCTCGTGGACCCGATCCCCCGCCACATCGAACGGGCCGAACAGACCGGTGCCACGGTCGAACTCGGAGATGCTCGCCACCTCACGGCCGAGGACGCCTCGTACGACGTCGTGCTCATGCTGGGGCCGCTCTATCACCTGCTCGAGCGCGCCGATCGCGACCAGGCTCTGGCCGAGGCCTACCGCGTACTGAAGCCGGGCGGTCTCCTGGCAGCAGCCGGCATCAATCGGTACGCATCCCTGTTCGAGCACACCGCGTTCGCTCACCTCTACAAGGAACCGATGCGGCAGAGCATCGGCAGCATCCTGGCCACGCAGATCCATGACGGCAGGAAGGCGTTCACCGCCGCCTACTTCCACAGCAGCGAGCAGCTGCGCGACGAGGTGGCCGCGGCCGGCTTCGGCGGCGCGGAGGTCTTCGGTATCGAAGGGCCGGCCTGGTCGCTGCTCGCGGCGACCGAGCGGCACACCGGCGAGTCACTGATCGACTCACCGATGTTCGAGTCGGCGCTGACCGCAGCGCGCATGGCGGAGCCGTACCCGGAGCTGCTGGCGGCGAGCTCGCACCTGCTCGCGATCGGACGCCGCCCGGCCTGACGGGTCCTCACCGCGGGAGCAGCCGCCGCTAACCGTGCCGGCTGTCCCCGGCCGACTGCGCAGGTGCCGATTCCGCCGCCCGTGCCGGAACCGCGTTCGCCGCGGTGATCAGTGCGGCGGCTGCGATGACGGCTGCCACGGCTGCCCTGGCGTAACGGGCGGAAGGGCGTCCGTGGGGGGCGGATGTGGGTCCGGGCACGGGAACCTCGCAACGACAGCGACGGATTAAGCGGCCTTAATCTCTTCCATAACCTAGAGGGTTGGGGCCCTCAACCGGAAGAGGGGCAAGGAGAGTTGAACAACCACTCGTGTAAGTCGGCTTACTGGCATGATGAAACGCATGGCGAACCGGGACGACCCCGAGACCATCGGGCGCAGAGTGCAGCAGCTGCGGCATGAACGTGGACTGACGCAGAGGCAGTTGGCCGAGCCCGCCTATACCCCGGCGTACATCTCCACCCTCGAGGCCGGCCGGGTCCGCCCCTCCGACGAGGCGCTGCGGCATCTCGCCGACCGGCTCGGTGTCGCCTTCGACGAGCTGGCCACCGGACGCCCGGCCCGGCTCGCCACCGATCTGCGGCTGCGGCTGACCGAGGCGCAGCGCACCCTCGCCACGGGGGCCGCGGAGGAGGCGGCGGAGCAGTACGCCGCGCTGCTCGTGGAGGCGGAGCGGTACGGGTTGGCGGAGGAGCAGGCCACCGCGTTGCTGGGGCTCGGCGAGTGCGGCCTGGACACCGGCGATCTGATCGCCGCCCGCCGCCACTTCGAGCGCGCCGAGAAGTCCCTCGCCGAGGCCGATGCTCCGCTCCCGGCCCGGGTGCCCGCGATCCGCGGCCGGGCGGTGTCGCACTACCTGGCCGGAGAGCTCCGTTACGCCGTCTATCTCCTGGAGTCGACTCTCGACGAGCTGAACCGCGGTGGACTGCACGATCCGGACGCGCTGCTTCTGCTCTACGCCGGGGTCATAGGCCCGTACATGGACATGGGCGCCCACGCGCGCGCCGCGCAGGCCGCCGAGTTCGCGCTCGCCCTCGCGCCGCAGGCGGGCGACCCGGCGCTGGTCGCCCGGATGCACCGCCAGGTCGCCCGCACCCTGGTCGCCGAGGGGCGGCTCGCCGAGGCCGACGCCTCGCTGGCCAAGGCCGCCGACATGTACCGCCAGCTCCAGGTCCGTACGGAACTCGCCAACTGCCACTGGATGCGCGGCTACGTCTACGCCCAGAACGGCCGGCTGGAGCGCGCCGAGGAGGAGCTGCGGGCCGCCCAGACGATGCTGTCCGCCAAGCGTGCCGCCCTCTACAGCAGCCAGGTCGCCGTCGAGCTCGCCGACGTACTGCACCGGCGCGGCAAGTCCGACGAGGCCGCCGCCCTGCTGAACGACGTCCTCGGTGACCTCTCCTCCGAGCGCGGCGCCGTGCACGCCGCCGCCGCGCACCGCCTGCTCGGCCGGATCGCCGAGGACGCCCGCGACACGGACGCGGCCGAGGAGCACTACGTACGCGCCCTCAGCCTGCTGGAACGCGCGGGCGCCGCAGGCGACCTGGCCGACCTGTGCCGGCTGCTGGGCGATCTGCTGCGCCGCACCGGGCGGGTGGAGGCGGCTCTGGACGCGTACCGCACGGGGCTGGGCCACCGTACGGCCCCCGGCACCACCACCCTCGGGCCGGCCCCCGCACAGCCGCCTCTTTGACGAAGCCGGGGTGGCGCACAGCGGCCCCCGTTAACCTGCGCGGGACGGGGACGGGGACGGACGACCGGGACAGACGCGTGGAGAACCAACGGACACTGGCCGACGGCCTGCGCCTCGGCGTGCGTGCGCTCGTCTACGCGGTCGTCGGCGGCGCGGCCCTGATCGCCATCGCGACGGTCGTCTCGGTGCTCGGCCCACTGCTCGCGCTGGACCTGTACACGCCGCCGGTGGCGGCCTGGTGGACGGTGTTCACGGCGATCGCGGTGCAGGGTGTGCCGTTTCTGCTGCTGGGCACGGTGGTGTCGGCGGCGATCGGCGCGTTCGTGCCCGAGCGGGTGTTCGGTCGGCTGCTGCCTCGCAACCCGGCGCTTGCCGTGCCGGTGGCGGGCGCGGCGGGGGTGGTGCTGCCCGGCTGTGAGTGCGCGTCCGTACCGGTGGCGGGCAGCCTGATGCGCCGGGGAGTGGCCCCGGCGGCGGCCCTGGCGTTTCTGCTGTCCGCGCCCGCGATCAACCCGGTGGTGCTGGTGGCGACGTCGATCGCGTTCCCGGGGCAGCCGGAGATGGTGCTGGCCCGGCTGGTCGCCTCACTGGCGGCGGCCGTGGTCATGGGCTGGCTGTGGTCCCGCTTCGGGAAGGAGCGGTGGCTGCGGCTGCCGGGGGCTGGCAGACCGCCGGCGCCCGGCCTGCGGGGCTTCGCGAGCGGCCTCCAGCACGACTTCCTGCACGCGGGCGGTTTCCTGGTCCTGGGCGCGGCAGCCGCGGCGACCTTCAACATCGCCGTACCGCGCGCGGTCCTCGACGTGTTCACCGGCTCCGCCTGGCTGTCGGTTCTGCTGCTGGCGGTACTGGCGGTCGTGCTGTGCGTGTGCAGTGAGGCGGACGCGTTCGTCGCGGCGTCCCTGTCCGGCTTCTCGCCGACCGCGCGGCTGGCGTTCATGGTGGTCGGCCCGATGGTCGACCTCAAGCTCATCGCGTTGCAGACGGGCACGTTCGGGCGGGCCTTCGCGGTGCGGTTCGCCTCGGCGACGTGGGTGGTGGCGGTGGCGTCCAGTGTGCTGGTGGGGTGGTGGCTGCTGTGAGGCGCTACGGACCGGCGGTGCTGCTCCTGCTGACCGGCGGGGCGGTGCTGCGCATCTCGGCGTTCAGCGAGCTGTACCTGCGGTATGTGCAGGCGGGGCTGCGGCCGTACCTGATCGTGTCGGGGGTGGCGCTGGTGCTGCTGGGTGTGGTGTCTGCGGTGCTGCGGAGGCGGCACGAGGAGTACGACGATGACGACGGCCATGGGCACCAGCACGGCCCCGCCGGTCCGCGCGTCGCCTGGCTCCTGACCCTGCCCGCCCTCGCCCTGCTGCTCTTCCCGCCGCCCGCCCTGGGCTCGTACAGCGCGGAGAGGGAGGCGGCGGAGCGGGCGGCACAGGGGGTGGGGACGTTCCCGGCGCTGCCCTCCAAGAGGGTGCTCGACCTCACGCTCGCCGAGTTCAGCTCCCGGGCGATCTATGACAGCGAGCGGTCACTGAAGGGCCGTACGGTCCGCCTGACCGGCTTCGTCACGCGGGACGACGACGGCACGTGGTACGTCACACGGCTCCTGGTCTCCTGCTGCGCCGCCGACGCGACGACCAGCAAGGTCGAAGTGCGGGACGCGGAAGCGCCGGCGACGGACACATGGGTGACGGTGACCGGTACGTGGCACCCCGAGGGCACCCTGGGCACGGACGCGGCGTGGCCGCCGGTCCTCGACGCGGGCAGCGTGCGGACGGTGGAGGAGCCGGCGAATCCTTACGAGAAGCGTTAGCCGGGGCTGCTCAGGAACGACCTCCTCAGTCCGGCAGCGCCTTCTTCAGCGCCTCGTCCAGGCTCGTTGCCAGCGCCGTGTCGCTCGGCGGGCTGTCGCCGAACAGCGCGCCCAGCTGCGCGGTGAACGTCTGTGTGAACGCGCCGTACAGCGCGGTGCGCGGCCGCTGTACGGCGCCCTGCAGGGCCGGGAGCAGGATGCGGTGGGCGTAGGCGGGGCGGCCGGCCGGGTCGCGGGGCATGCGGTCGGCGCTCTCGCCGGACGGGGAGGGAGACGTGGGTGCGGCGGTGCACCGTACGGCGTCGTCCGTGTACGCCGACTCCCGTGTCGCCGCGAACCCCGCGTCCAGCAGGCAGCGTTCGCTTTCCTTGCCGGTGAGGAACCTGATCAGCTCGACCGCCTTCGCCGACCGCTGCGAGGCCGCGGTCACCGCGAGGTTCTGGCCGCCGAGCACCGCCCGGCCGGGCAGCGGGGCCACCCCGAGCTGCTCGTCGGTGAACGACTGGTGCAGGGTGCCGTACGCGTACGGCCAGTGCCGCAGGAACGTGGTGCGGCCGTCGGCGAAGTCGCCGAGCGTCGCCGCCTCGTCGGAGTGGACGGCGTCCTGGAGCAGGTACGGCGTCTGGGTGCGCCGGCGCAGCTCCCCGATGCCCTGTGTCAGCTGGGCGACGGTGGCGTTGTAGTGGCCGTCGCCGTCGGTGAGCGTGAGGTCCTGCGCGGCGGACGCGAACGCCTCGACGGCGTTGACGGTCCGGCCCTCGTACGCGGCGAGCTGCGTGGTCCAGCCCTTCTCGTAGCCCTCGGGCGGATGCTCGTACAGGGTGTCGACCAGCTCCTCCAGCTCCCGCCAGTCGAGGCCGCCGCTCAGGTCGGTGCGCTGTACGCCGCCGTCCCGGAGGTGGTCGCGCCGGTAGTAGAGCAGTCCTACGTCGCTGTTGAACGGCGCCGCGTACACCTTGTCGTCCCAGCGGGCCGTGCCGGCGACGGACTTGATGACGTCGGTGTCGATCACCTTGTCGGGCAGCGGGCGGACCAGGCCGGCGGCGGCGAACTCCGGCACCCAGGTCACGTCGAGGTTGACCACGTCGTAGGTGGCGCTGCCGGACTGGAGGGCGCCGAGGAGCTGGCTGCGCTGTTCGTCGGCGCTGCCGGGGAGTTCCACCAGGCGGGCGCGGAAGCCGGTCCTGTCCTGCTCCTGCTGCCGGTTCCACACGTCGATCAGCTGCTGGCGGATGCCGTTCTTGCCGGTGACGTCCCGGCCGCTGGCCACCACGATGTCGCCGGGCACCTCGGGGGAGGGCGCGGCGTCGGTGCCGTTCCCGCCGCCGGTGCACGCGGCGAGCAGCAGGAGGGCCAGCAGGGCGGCGAGCCGTCGGGCCATCAGTCCTCCCCCGTTCCGGTGCGCGCGACCTCGTCGCTCAGGCCCGCGCCGAGTTCGTCGTCGGCGTCCAGACAGCGGCCGCCGCTCGCGGCGGAGATCCGGGCGCCCGGCTCGCCCGCGGCACAGCCGCCGCCGGCCAGCGACACCACGGCGATCGGCACCTTCGCCGACTCTGCCCGGTTCAGCACGTCGTCGAGGCGGGCGCCGGTCAGCCGGTCGGCGTCCTCGTCGTCGGTGATGTGGACGATCAGCTGGGGACGGTCGTCGTCGGCGCCCCGCCCGGCCATGTCGTCGAGGGCGGCGAGCAGGGCGGCGTACGGGTCGGCCTCGGCGTCCCGCACCCGGGCCCGGCCGTCGACGGCGCGCTCGGCGTCCTTGCGGGTGTGGTGGCCGAAGGGCAGCAGGGTGTCGTACGAGGAGTTCCCGGTGTCCGCCACCGCCCACACGCCGTACTCGTCCTGCTCGCCGAGCCCGCCCAGCGACTGCTTCAGCAGGCCGGGGCCGCCGCTGGCCCCCTTCCACCGCGACGCCATCGAACCGGAGCTGTCGAGCAGGAACAGGACGCGGCCGGGCCCGCGGGCGTCGCGGTACTTCCTCAGCGCCGTCTCCATCGCGTCCCGCCCCGCGGACTCGACGAGCGGGGAGGGCGCCCGCAACACCCCCTCCGGGACCGTGCCGCTCGTGTCCAGCAGGGCGCGGTCATCGGTGGCGGCGCGGAAACCGTGCTCGGCGAAGGCGGTGCGTCCGCCCTCCCCGGTGAGCCACTCCCGGAAGTCGTCGGCCGCGGCGTCGCGCGCGTCCCGGTCGAGGTCGGCGCCCTGCCAGCGGACCCGGACGAACACGGGCTCCAGGCCCCATACGTCGCCGGGGTACTGGGCGAGCCGCGGACTGCGGGTCGTCCGGTCGCAGCCGACCCCGCTCTTCATCAGGAACTCCGGCACCAGGGCCGCGGTGCGGTTGTCCACGGCCTTGTCGTCCGGCAGCGCGCACAGCAGGTCGGCGGCCGTGCGGGCGGGCGGTCCCGCCGGGGCGATCTCCTGCTCGACGCGGCTCGGATCGGCACCGGGCGTGTCGTACAGGGCCGTCGTGGCGAGCAGCGCACTGTCCGCGAACTCCGGGTCGGGGCGGCGCACTTCGGCACGGTCGTCCCGCTCGCGCAGGGCGCCGATCATCTCGGAGAGCGCGGGTCCTGCCCGCTCGTCCAGGGAGAGGACGCCGAGGTGGCGGGGTACGGCCAGCACGATGGGGGAGTACGCGAACGCCCGGTTGTCCGGCTCCAGAAGGGCGAGCGCGTCCGTGTCCTGGCCGGTGGTGACCCGGGCGACGTCCGCCGGTGTGGCGGGGATCCAGATGTCCGGCTGCGGGCCGATGTCACGCTGCGGGTTGAGGTTCTCGCGGGGTTCGTGCCAGGCGCCGGAGTCGCGGCGCAGCGCGGTGACCGCGTCGGCGGAGCCCGCGCTGTAGACGGTGATGCCGCTGCGCCGGCAGCCGTCGCCGGTGGTGTTCGCGTCCGACGGCAGATACGCGTCGGCCGCGGCACCGACGGTCGCCTCCAGGTCCGGGTCGGTCAGGACGCGTAACTCGAGGGGCGGCGCACAGTCGCCGGGTCCGCCGACCAGGCCGAGGAGGCCGTACGAGCCGAGGCCCAGGGCGGCGAGGGCGGCCAGGAGGCCGACCCAGACGCCGGCCCGCCGGGCCAGGCCTCGGGGGTGCCGCCGACCCGGGCGGACCGGGATGCGGGTCAGCCGGGGCCACCGCAGGCGGGCGGCCCGGGCGGGGAGCAGCCGCAGCAGCAGGGGCCGCTGCGAGCCGTGGTCCCCGTCGTCACCGGCCCGCCAGGCCGCCCAGACACTCCAGGCCCCCTGATCCACCCCGTCCCCACGGGCCGACAGCAGCACGTCCTCATCGGGTTCCGCCCGGCTCTGCGGGGTCCACGGCTCGCCGCGCAGCGTCTCGTGGCGGCCCGCGGCCATCCGGGCCCGGAGCACGTCCGAGACCTGCCGGAAACCCAACTCGCCCTTTTCATCCAGGAGTTGAAGCAGCTCCCCGGTGAACGGCGTGGGCGTGGCCGCGTCGCCCGCGTCGATACGGTGGTTGGCCTGCACGCTCATCAGCAGCAGCACCCGACGCTTGTCCCGGAAGGTCTCCCAGATCCAGGCCGCGTTGCCCGCGAAGCAGCAGTCGAGGATCACCACGATCCGCTTGGCCGGGCTGCTGGCGAGCCAGGTCAGCATGGTCGTGAACATCTCCGCGCCGGGGAAGACGGCATGCCCGCCCGGGATCACGCTCGCGTTGCGCATCTGCAGGAACAGCTCGTCGCCCGCGCTGGGAATCGCGCCGTGCCCGGCGAAGTACAGCAGGAGCAGCCCCTGGGCCTCCTCGGCGGCCGTACGCAGTTCACGCTCGAAGTCGTCCAGGGACGGCGACCGGGCGACGGTGATCTGGTGCTCGCCGAAGACCCCGCCCCGGGACAGCACCTCGCGCAGCCGGTTCAGGTTCTCCTCGACGGCCGGCAGATCGCCCGGCACACCGTGCGGCGGCTCCGTGAAGTCGTACGTGGAGACACCCACCAGCAGTGCCCGGTTCACCCGCCCGCGCGGATCGAAACGGGTCACCGGCCTACCCGTCGAGGTCCACGGGGTCCACGCTGGCCTCGGGCGGATCACCGTCCTCGACCTCGCGGCGGTTCTCCCGCCACGCCTCCACGGCATGCGCGACCTGCACCAGCAACTGGTTCAACGCGACCGACGCGGATCCCCCGATCATCGCCACGATGATCTCCATGGCGATGCCCATCGGGGCCCCGGACTCGTCCGTACGGCGCCGTTCATGGATCCGGAGCTCGCCCGCACGCACCTTCTCGTCGAGCCGTTGCTCCCGTTCCAGCCACTTGCGCAGCGCGCCGACATCGCTCTCGGTCGCGGTCTCGTCCAAGCGGACCCGGATGACTCGGTCGGCCACTCCATCCCCCTCAGCCATAACTCACCATCATGGCACCGTGGTTGCGGACTGGGGAGGGTCCGGACGGCGGCTTCCGCAGGCAGTTCGCGCCGGCGCTCAGTGCTGTGCCTGGGGCTGAAGCCGCCGCAGCTGCTGCCGTACGTGGTCCAGGGCGCCGGCCCGCCGACCGGGCACCCGGCCGCGCAACTCCGCCAGCGCCGCGCCGAGTTCGCGGGCCTGTGCCGGATCGCGGACCTCGCCCCACTGGTGGTGGGCCCGGTCCACGGCCGCCTCCACGGCGGGCGCGTCCTCGGCCTGTCCGGCGGCCAGCCGCGCGGCGGCCACCGCGAGCCACGTCCGGCAGCTGCGGGCCGCGTCCCCCGCCAGCATCGCCAGATCCGCCCGCACCTCCGTCCAGTGCAGCGCCTCCTCGGAGGCGGCACCGTGCGCCCGTACGGCTGCCTGCTCCCACCGCGCGGCCAGCCCGTCCGCATCCGCATGCCGGCCGGCCCGGACCGCGGCGGAGACGGCGGCGTGCGGATCGCTCACGGCCGGCGGCTGCGTGGCCAGCACGATACCGACGTCCTCACCGGTGATCCGGCTCAGTGCCTGCTGGTGCAGCTGGTCCAGCGGCGGCCGGTGCCCGCTGCGCAGGATCGTCGCCACGGCCTTCATGTACGAGGGTCCGCCCAGCGACCGCCGGTGCGGCGGGGGCGCGATCCTGCCGTACACGGCGCTCTCCCGGCCACAGTCCAGCGGGACCGAGCGCAACAGCTCCCAGCTCTCCGCGTCCGCGTGCAGATCGAGGAACAGCGTGGTCGTCCCCGGCGCCCGCAGCCGCAGCTCCTCCCGGAACCAGTGCCAGGGAAACCCGGTGTACCGCACGGTGGCCGGCGTCGTACGCGCCAACGCCAGATGCGGCAACCGCTGCCGCCGGTCCAGCTGAATCTGCCCCGTGACGTACACGGTCAACGGCCCCGGCGCCGCCGCGGCCGCCCGCAACCGCGTCAGCACGGCCTGCGGCTCCAACGGGTCGGCCAGCTCGACGACGTTCGCGGTCTCCGCGCCCGCCAACACACCCGGCGCCACAGCCGCCAGCACAGGAAGCACCCCCGCCGCATCCACCAGCCGCCCCTTACCCACAGGCGAACCGGCCACCAACAACACGGTCCCCGGCATGGTCCCTCCCAGTCGATCAGTACCCAGCACGGTAACCGCTGTCGCTGACCGCAACCATGCCGTCCGTCCGCGGGCAGCCGTGCCTCCCTCAGTGCCTTAAGGGCCTGGGGGGGACCCCCAGGACGGCACGGGTGGGCGCGGACGGCACCCCGACAGCGCCGGGCTGCGCGACCCACCCGCCGAACGTCCCGTTCAGCCAAACGGTCAGCCGAGCACGAGCGGCAGTTTCACCGCCAGCTCCCCCAGCTCCCCCTTCTCCGCCTCACTCGGCGCACGCCGCCCCGTACCGACCAGCAACGCATCCTCATCGGAGAACGACACGGGAAACGCGCCCCCGGCGATCTTCTCCAGCATCTCGCGCGACCGAGCCAGCCCCTCCACGGGCGGGCCCGCCACATGCGGAAGGTGCGCGACCAGGTCGAGGTGGTGCAGCGTCCACTCCAGGACGTACGCGGAGAGGTAGTCGCCCGCGGTGAGGACCACGTCGCGGGTGCTGACCCGCAGCCCCGGGTCGGCGAGCTCGGCGGCGCGCCCGGCGGCGGAGCCGACGTCGTCGAGGTGGAACTTCAGCAGCCACGGCTCCTCGTACGCAGCGGCCAGCCGGACGATCAGCGCATCGAGCGGATCGTCACCGGTCGGCGGCGATTCGGCAACCTCCCAGTAGGTCACCGCGTCGCGGGTCGGTTCCGTTTCGGCGGGGGTCACGAGGGTGATCAGGACGTCCTGCGCGTCGATGATCAGGTGGCACACCAGGTCCCGTACGAGCCAGCCGGTACAGCCGGACGGCCGTGCGAAGTCCTCGTCCGCGAGCCCGGCGACCGCCGTACGCAACGCTGTCCACGAGCGTGAGAAGAGATCCACATCGGCAAGGTAGTGCGGCGCCGGAACGGCGAACAAGCGCATTCCCCTACAGCCGCCGCACCGCAAACACCGTCGTGTCGTCCGCCAGATGCCCACCGCTGTGCCGTAGCACCCCGTCCCGCACGAACACCACCAACCTCCGCGGCCGAACCCCCCGCGCGTCCGCCGCGAGCATCCGCGTCACCTCCTCGGCCAGCGGATAGAACTCCCCGTCCGCGTTCCGAGCCTCCGTCACCCCGTCCGTCGTCACCAGCAACGTCTCCCCGTCCGCCAGCGGAAACCGCCGCACGGAGGGCAGCGACTCCCCACCCGACGCACCGGACCCTCCCGACGCACCGGACCCTCCCGACGCACCGGACCCTCCCGACGCCCCCGACGCCCCCAACGCTCCCGAGGGCACGAGCTCACCGAGCCCCAGCGGCAGTCCGTCCCCCACCGGCAGCACCCGCACCCCACGGGGGCCGGCAACCAACGGCGGCTCATGCCCGAAGTTCATGACATCCACCGCATCCCCCGCATCCGCCGGGAACCCCAGCAGCACCGCCGTGGCGAACCGGTCCCCGTCCGTGCGCCCGAGCGCGGAAATGTGCTCCCTATGCCGTCGCATCCGCACCTCCAGCCGCTCGGCGACCGTCCGCAGCTCCCGTTCGTGATACCCGGCCTCCCGGAACGTGCCGAGCAGCGCCGCCGCCGTCTCCACCGCCCCGAGCCCCTTGCCCTGCACATCCCCGACCAGGACCCGCGTGCCGTGGAGCCCGGGCTGGATGTCGTAGAAGTCGCCCCCGACCCGCGCGTCGACGTCCGCGGCGAGATACACCGCCGCATGGTCGAGCCCGGCCCACGGCGTCGGCAGCGGACGCAGCACGGTCCGCCGGGTCGTCTCGGCGATGTCCCGCATCCGCACCATGTGTGCCTCCCCGCGCACCCGCACCGCACACGCCAGCACGGCCAGCACACCGCCGATCGCGACCAGGATGAAGTCGGGCAGCCCGGCCCGGAACTCGTCCGGCCAGAAGCTGTCCAGGACGAGGTACGTCGCAAGCGCCAGCGCCCCGTACATCGCCGTGCCCCACACCCCACAGATCGCGGCGGCGATCCCGGGCACCAGCACGCTCCAGGAGATGATCCGGAACTCCTCGCCGATGTAGGCGTCGACCACCGCGATCCCGACGAGCAGCAGCAGCGGCGGCACCCAGGCGACGCTGCGTCCCCGCACTCGTAGCATCTGGTGCCGGTGCAGCAGGTCCCGGCGCCGGGCGCGGGGATATCGGTCGAGCAGCCGTTCGCCCCCGCCGCCGGCAACGCTCACGGGGTCCATGGGCCCCAGCGAAACACGGCCCCGCGCCCCGCGCATCCCTTCCCGGTGGGGCCGGCCGGCCGACTTGCCAGGGGTCGGCCCGAGGTGTGCTCTGGAAGGCGGGGCGAGGAGAGAGGAGTGCTCTCATGGCTCATGCGGCACCCGCGTCCGGCGGCACGACCGGAGCCGCCGGTACACCCGACATCTTCAGCGCGCGCACCCACAGGATCGCCAAATGGGCCGTGCCCGTCGGGCTCGGGCTCGTCTACGGCTACTGGGTCGCGGCCAACCGGCGCGACGGCGGACCCATCACCGGCTGGAACCTGCTGCTCGGTTTCGTCGCCGCGCTCGCGTTCGCCGTGGTGTACATCGCCCTGCGCCAACTGGCGCCGCGTATGAAGCGGGAGGTGCACGCGCTGGCGTGGACGTCCTTCGCCGGTGTCGCGTTCGGCTTCCTGTACAGCCAGACCGGCGCGACCGTGCTGCGCTCGACGGTGATGGCGCTGACGGTCGCGGCGGTCGTGTTCGCCATCCTGTTCTACCGCTATTACACGCGTGAGGACGCCGAGGGCCAGCGGGTCTCCTGACGGGCCCCGGACGTCTCCTGTACGGCACCCCGGACGTGACGCGTGGACCCCGGCACGATCGCCGGGGTCCACGCTTCTCCCTCATCCCTCCACTCACCGGACGACGCGGAGCCAGACCCAGTCGCCCGGCGAGGTTCCGGAAGTGTTCCCACCACCAGGAAACACCCGTTCGGGTGAGCCCTCCACCGGAGAGCGGAATCCCCAGCTCCGCCAGGGGGCCGATGATGCACCCGATTGCAGTCGCCCCGCTCGCCCCGCCCGCGCCCAGGCCGTTGTCTGAAAGGGTGTCGTCCCGGTCCGCACGTTTCCCCCGCCTCCGCAGCGCCCTGTCGGCGGCGCTGATCGCGTTGTGCTGCCTGGTGGTTCCGTGCGCGGCGCTGGCGGCCTGGGCGGCGTACGGGCTGGCCGACACCGGCCGCTACGCCCGCACGATGGCGCCGCTGGCCACCGATCCGGCGGTCCGGGAAGCGGTCGCGGACACCGTCGGGGACGAGGTGCTGCACGAGGTCGGAGTGGGCGCGCAGGCGGGCGCCATGGGGCCGTTCGTGCAGGACGCGGTGCGCTCGTTCACCCAGACCGAGGCCTTCCGGGCCGGCTGGGACGCGGCGATGCGGGCCACCCACGCCGCCGTGCTCCGCGCCCTGCGCGAGGACGGCGGCCGCAGCGGCGCGGTCACGGTCGACCTGGCGCCCGTCACGACCCGGATCAAACACGAACTCGCCGCCGACAACGTGCTGCTGGCCCGCCACATCCCGGTCCGGCACACGCAGGTCGCCATCCTCCCGGCAAAGGAGCTGGACGGGCTCCGGAAGGGTTACCACGTGCTGGAAGTCGCCGCCCTCTGGCTGCCGGTCGGCGCGGTCGTGTTCGCCGTCGCCGGTATCGCCCTCGCGACCTGCCGCCGCCGCGCGGTCACCGCGACCGGCCTCGGCACGGCCCTCGGCGGCGCGCTGCTCGGCGTGGCCGTCGCGATCGGCCGGCACATCACGCTGGCCGGTCTGCCCGCCGAGGTCTCCCGGCCGGCCGCGGGCGCGGTCTACGACGCCCTCACCGGGACCCTGCGCACGGTGTCCTGGCTGCTGCTCGCGCTGGGCCTGACGGTGGCCCTCGGCGCCTGGCTCACCGGCCGGTACGGCCCTGTGCGGCGACGCCGGCGAGCGTCCGCAGCGCCCGCTCCAGCTGCGGCTCAGCAGCCGACGCGAGCCCGAGTCTGACGGCGTCCGGCGTGCGGCCGGGGTCGACGGCGAAGGCGGGGCCCGGGGTGACGGCGATGCCGTGCGCCGCGGCAGCCGCGGTGAAGGTGTCCGCCCGCCACGGCGGGGGCAGCTCCCACCAGGCGTAGTAGGCGTGCGGGTCGGTGCGTACGGCGAAGTCCCGCAGGTGCCGGCGTACGAGGTGCTGCCGCCGTTCGGCGTCCGCCCGTTTCGCCGCGACCAGCCGCTCGACGGTCCCGTCCCCGATCCACCGCACGGCCGCCTCCAGCGCGAACCGCCCCGCACTCCACCCGCCGGAGCGGATGGCGCCCGCCACCGCGTCCACCCGGTGCGGCGGCACGACGAGGAAGCCGACGGTGAGCCCCGGGGCGACCCGCTTGGAGAGGCCGTCGACGACGTGGGTGAGGCGGGGCGCGTGGACGGCCAGGGGTGGCTCGGAGCGCAGGAAGGACCAGATGCGGTCCTCGACGATCGGTATCTCCAGGTCGGTGGCGGTGCGGGCGAGTCGGCGTTTCCTCTGGTCACTCATGGTGACCGAGGTCGGGTTGTGCAGCGTCGGCTGGACGTAGAGGGCGGACAGGGGTGCGCTGCGGTGGGCGGCGGACAGGGCGTCCGGGCGCAGCCCGTCCTCGTCCGTGGCGAGCGGGACCAGGGTGAGGCCGAGCCGGGCGGCGATCTCCTTCACCAGCGGGTAGGTCAGCGCCTCGACGCCGACGCGGCCGCCGGGCCGGACCAGGGAGGCGAGGGCGGCGGCGATCGCCTGGCGGGCGTTGCCGGTGAAGAGCAGCCGGGCGGGGTCGGGGCAGCCGAGGAGAGCGGCGGCCGCTTCGCGGGCGGCGGCGTTGCCGGTGGCGGCGGCCGGGCGGAGGGCCTCCGTCAGGACGTCGGGGCGGAGGAGGGGGGTGAGGGCGGGGGCGAGGAGTTCGGACTGGCCGGGCGCGGACGGGTAGTTGAGCTCCAGGTTGACGGGGGCCGTGGTCGCGGGCTCGGTGAGGGCCCGTCCGCCCGGTGCGGGCGGGGCGGCGCGGACGAAGGTGCCGCGCCCGACCTCGCCCACGACCAGGCCCCGGCGCACCAGTTCGCCGTACACCCGCCCCGCGGTCGACGGGGCGATTCCGCGCCGTCGTGCGAACACCCGCTGCGGGGGCAGCCGTTGCCCAGGCCGGAGCCGGCCGGCGGCGATGTCGTCGGCGATGCGGTCGGCGAACTGCACATATGCGTCCACAAGTCCCCCTGCCGGATTGCACCGAGAGCAAAGATCTTATTGCACCGAGGAGTTGGGGCGGCCTAGGGTCGAGCACATGGCACCCTTCCTCGCATACGAGGACAAAGGCACCAATTCCTCCCTGGTTCCGCTTGTCCTCGTCCACGGCCATCCCTTCGACCGCACGATGTGGGACCCGCAGATCGAGGCGTTCGCCCCCGCCCGCCGGGTCGTCGCCCCCGACCTGCGCGGCTACGGCGCATCGCCGGTGATCCCCGGCAGCACGCTCCTGTCGGAGTTCGCGCAGGACATCGGGGCGCTGCTGGACGAGCTGAAGGTGGAGTCCTGCGTGCTGGCCGGCCTGTCGATGGGCGGCCAGATCGCGATGGAGTGCTACCGCCAGTGGGGCCCGGACCGCATCCGTGGCCTGGTGCTGGCGGACACCTTCCCCGCGGCGGAGACCCCCGAGGGCAGGCGCACCCGCAACGCCATGGCGGACCGCCTCCTGCTCGAGGGCATGCACGGCTACGCCGACGAGGTCCTGGAGAAGATGGTCGCCCCGTACGCGTCCGCCGAGGTCAAGGCCCACGTCCACCGCATGATGACCGGCACCCCGCCCGAGGGTGCCGCCGCGGCCCTGCGCGGGCGCGCCGAGCGCCCCGACTACCGCGACCTGCTGACCCGCGTCACCGTCCCGGCCCTGGTCGTCGTCGGCGCGGACGACGCGTACACCCCGGTCTCCGACGCCCGGGCCATGCACGCGGCCCTCCCCGACGCGACCCTCCACGTGATCGACTCGGCGGCCCACATGCCCAACCTGGAACGCCCCGAGGAGTTCAACACGGCGCTGTCCGGGCTCCTGGCCCGCGTCGACCGTCGTCGGCTCGGGCACACCTGACCGGCGTGGCCATAATGGGCCATGCCCCGCGAGTTCCCCATCGGCCTCACACCCCCCGACTGGCTGGTACGGAACCTCCAACCGCAGCAGGCGCCCGTCAACCGGCCGGCCGTGGTCCGCGCCGCTGTCGCAATGGCCCTGCCCCTGGCCATCGGGCTCGCGGCCGGCCGGCCCGCCTACGGCGCCCTCGCCTCCATCGGCGCCCTGTCCGGCGTCATCGGCGACACCGCGGACGCCTACCGCATGCGGATCCTCAACATCGCCGTACCGCAGCTCTTCGGCGCCGTCGGCGTGACCCTGGGCTCCCTCGTGTACGGCCACGGCTGGGTCGCCGTCGCCGCCGTCACCGGCGTCGCTCTCGTGTCCGGCATGATCTCGACGATCGGCGCGGTCGCCTCCGTGTCCGGGCTGCTCCTGCTGCTCAACGCTGTGATCGGGGCCGGGCTGCCGATGCCGGGCGAGTGGTGGCTGCCGGCGCTGCTGATCGCCGGCGGCGGGCTGCTCGTCCTCTTCCTCGCCCTGTTGTCCTGGCCCCTGCGCTCCGGGGTGCCAGAACGCACCGCCGTCGCGGACACCTACCGGGCCGTCGCCGACCTGCTCGCGGTCTGCGGCGGCGACTCGGAGGTGACGTACGACGACGCACGGCACGACGCCACCCGGGCGCTCAACGAGTCGTACGACCTCGTCCTCGGCCACCGCGCCCGCCACCACGGCCGCAGCCCCGAACTGACCCGGCTGGTCGCCCGGTTGAACGCCGTCACCCCGGTCATCGAGGCCGCCCCCGCCGCCCACCTGAGCGGCCGCCCGCTGCCACCGGAAGTACCGGACGCGGTACGCCGTCTCGCCGACGCCATGGAATCGGGCTCGACCACACCCGTGGAACTCCGCCTGCCCGTGCCGACCACCGAGACCGGCCGCGCCGTCGACCACGCCGTGCGGCACGCCGCCGACGTCGTCACGGCCCCGGACGTCGACCCCCACGGCATCGACGACCGCCTGGGCCGCCCGGCAGCCGCACGCATCCGCACCGCCGGGGCCGCCCGCACCGTCCTGCTGTCCGCGGGCTCCTGGCGCTACGGCCTGCGCCTCGCCCTGTGCATCGGCCTCGCCCAGACCCTCGTCTCGATCGTCCCGGTCCCGCGCTCCTACTGGGTCGCCCTGACCATCACCTTCGTCCTCAAGCCAGACTTCGGCTCGGTGTTCTCGCGGGCCCTGCTGCGCGCGCTCGGCACCGTCGCCGGACTGGTCGTCGCGGCGGCGGTCCTGGCGGAGGTGCCCCGGGGCTGGTGGGACGTACCGGTGCTGCTCCTCCTCGCCCCGCTGATCCCGGCGCTCACCCCGCGCGGTTACGGCTACCAGACGGCCGCCATCACCCCGGTGATCCTGCTCCTGTCCGACGTCCTCAACCGCGAGGGCACGGATCTGCTCCTGCCCCGCCTGGTGGACTCCCTCATGGGCTGCACCATCGCACTGGTCGTGGGCTATCTGCTCTGGCCGGAGAGCTGGCGCACCCGCGTCGGCGACCGCCTGGCCGACGCCGTGGCCGACACCGCCCGCTACGTGGAGGCCGCCTTCGGAGACACCGCGGACCCCGCGGCCCGCGCCCGGATGCGCCGCCGCCTCTACCGCGACCTGTCCGGCATCCGTACGGAATTCCAGCGCGCGCTGACCGAACCGCCGCCCATCGGCCGCCGGGCCGCCGCCTGGTGGCCGCTGGTCGTCGCCGTGGAGCGCATCGTGGACGCGACAACGGCGGCGCGGGTCCGCGTCGGCCACGGAGCCGCGCCGCCGTCCCAGGCGGAGATCTGCCAGGTCGCCCTGCAACTGCGCGAGCTGTCCCAGGGCGTCCGCGAGGCCGAGGTCCTCCTCCCGGTCCGCACCGACCTCACAGGCCCCTCAGGCAGCGTCCTGGAACCCCTACGCCAGGAGGTAGCAGCAGCAAGAGCCATCGCGTCCCCACGCTGACAGCCTCAGCTGCGGGCAGTCGTGCCGCTGAGGCGCCAACCCACCCGGCAGCGGCCGTTTCAATCCGCCGTAGCTGCGGGCAGTCGTGCCTCCCCCAGTGCCTTAAGGGCCTGGGGGACCCCCAGGGCGGCACGGGTGGGCGCAGCGGCACCCGCCAGCGCCGGGCTGCGCACTCCACCCCCGGCCACCAGGTCAGA
Source organism: Streptomyces sp. KR55 (assembly GCF_052245645.1). Taxonomy (NCBI): domain Bacteria; kingdom Bacillati; phylum Actinomycetota; class Actinomycetes; order Kitasatosporales; family Streptomycetaceae; genus Streptomyces; species Streptomyces sp. KR55. The sequence continues at coordinate 34,304 of NZ_JBQQCE010000036.1, forward strand.
CGCCGATGTCGCACCCGTCCTTGCGCCACACGGCCACAACCGCCGGCCGAACGAACTTGCCGGCCCCGTCAGGCCACGCACTCGCCGGCTTCTCCACGGACGCCCCGTCCTTCTCCCCCGGATGCTGCACAGCAACCAGCACACGCCGTTCCTGAACCAGCGGCCCACAGGTCTCCGCCCCGACCGGCACAGTCAGGAACTGCTTCAGCTCACCCCGCCGATCACCGCGCGTAGCCACACCGAACAGCCCGTCATGCGACCCGAGCTGGTTGCCGTCGGTGGAGATCCACAGGTTCCCGTACCGGTCGAAGGCCACGTTGTCCGGGCAGGAGATCGGGCTGACCTGGTCCTTCGGGAACCCGGCGAAGTACGTGGCCGGGTCGTTCGGGTCACCGGCGACGAGGAAGAGGCTCCAGGCGAACCTGGTGCTGTCGGCCCGGTTCCAGCGCTCGGTGAGCTCCAGCACCTGCCCGTGCTTGTTGGCGTTGCGCGGGTTGGCCTCGTCGGCCTTGGCGTTCGTACCGACACCGCGGTTGGTGTTGTTGGTGAGGGCGACATACACCTTGCCGGTGTGCGGGTTGGGCTCGACGTCCTCGGGCCGGTCCATCTTGGTCGCGCCGACCTTGTCACCGGCGAGCCGAGTGAAGACGAACACCTCCTCGGCGGTCATGCCCTCGACGTGCGAGACGGCACCGTCCGCGGTGGCGGTGGCCAGCGGAATCCACTCGCCGGAGCCGTCGAACTCGCCGTCGCCCGGCAGCTTGCCGGTGCCGTCGATCTCGATGGCCGGGGAGTCACCGGTCAGCTTGGCGACGTACAGCGTGCCCTCGTCGAGCAGCGAGAGATTGTGCTCCCGCACGGCCCGGCTCGACCCCTTCTTCATCCGCTTGCTGCCGACGAACTTGTAGAAGTAGTCGAAGCGCTCGTCGTCACCCGAGTAGACGACCGGCCGGCCGTCCTCCGTGAGCCGCACGGTCGCGCCCTCGTGCTTGAAGCGGCCCAGCGCGGTGCGCTTGCGGGGCGTGGAGTGCGGGTCGTACGGGTCGAGCTCGACGACGTAGCCGTGGCGGTGCACCTCGTTGGGCTCCTGTGCGACGTCGAAGCGCTTGTCGAAACGCTCCCACTTGCGCTCGGTGGCGCCGGTGCCGATGCCGTACCGCTTGTCCGTGGCACGGGACGCGTTGGCGAAGTACTGGTTGAAGTTCTCCTCGCCGTGCAG
>NZ_JBQQCE010000360.1:0-10270 GCF_052245645.1 Streptomyces sp. KR55
CCGTGGAGCCGTCTGCGTGCCCGCCTGCCTGCGCGCCGGAGCCGTCCGTGTCGCCGTGGCCGCCGGACGAGTCGTTGCCGCCGCCGTGGTTGGCACAGGAGTTGCCGGCCGACGGGTTGAGCACCCCGACGACGTTGACGGTGTTGCCACAGACGTTGACCGGCACGTGGACCGGCGCCTGCACGGTGTTGCCGGAGAGCACTCCCGGCGAGTTCGAACTCGAGCCGTTCGCGCCCGAGTCGGCGTGGGCGTGAGCGCCTGCGGCGGCGATCACGCCGGTCGCGGCTGCCACGGTCATCAGGCCCTTGCGGGTGATCTGTCGCATTGCTGAATCTCTGCCTTCCCCCTCATGACCAACATGAAAAGACCGGTCGGTCCCGGAGCGCATGTGGCGCTCCGGGACCGACGGCATGGACGGACCTCAGAAAGGCAGCGTCACTTGTTGATGCAGGTGTTGCCGAAGGCGGGGTTCAGCAGCCCGATCACCGAGATCGTGTTGCCGCAGACGTTCACGGGGATGTGCACGGGAGCCTGAACAACGTTGCCGGACGCGATGCCCGGGGAGTGCACGGCAGCACCCTGAGCACCGGAGTCGGCGACGGCCATGCCCGCGCCCGCGAGAACCAGCCCACTGGTGGCAGCCGCAGCAGCGACGACCTTCTTGATCATTATTCCTCCTTGTTGGCAAAGCGATCACAAGCAGCTGATCGCATCACCTGTAACGAGGAGGAACTAATAGGGCTACGACCTGATGAGCGCGTTCACTCCTGCCGGTCAGGAACGGCACACGCGGGCGATTTTGGAAGTGTCGTTTCAGCGGGCCATTTCAGGACGCATCGATGAACCGGTCGAGCACCCGCACGCCGAACTGCAGCCCTTCGACCGGCACTCGCTCGTCGACCCCGTGGAACATGCCGGCGAAGTCCAGCTCCGGCGGCAGCTTGAGGGGCGCGAAGCCGAAGCAGCGGATGCCGAGGTCGTCGAAGGACTTGGCGTCGGTGCCGCCGGAGAGCATGTACGGCACGGCCCGCGCGATGGGGTCCTCGGCGCCGAGCGCACTCTGCATGGCGTCGACGAGCTTGCCGTCGAAGTCGGTCTCCAGGGCCTTGTCGGCGTGCACGTCCTCCCGCTTCACGCGCGGGCCGAGCAGCCGGTCGAGGTCGGTGAGGAACTCCTCCTCGTAGCCGGGCAGGAACCGTCCGTCGACGTGGGCGGTGGCCTGGCCGGGGATGACGTTGACCTTGTAGCCGGCGCCGAGCATGGTGGGCGCGGCCGAGTTGCGCAGGGTGGCGCCGATCATCTTGGCGATGCCGCCGAGCTTGGCGAGGGTCTCGTCCATGTTCTCCGGGTCGAGCTCGGTGCCGAGCGCGTCGGAGAGTTCGTCGAGGAAGGACCGCACGGTCTTGGTGACCCGCACCGGCCACTTGTGCCGGCCGAGCCGTCCGACGGCCTCGCACAGTTCGGTGATCGCGTTGTCGTTGTTCGTCATCGAGCCGTGGCCCGCGGTGCCGTCCACGGTGAGCCGCATCCAGTGCATGCCCTTCTGGGCGGTCTCGACGAGGTAGAGCCGCAGCTTTTCGTTGACGGTGAAGGAGAATCCGCCGACCTCGCCGATGGCCTCGGTCACACCCTCGAACAGATCGGGGTGCTTGTCGACGAGATGGCGCGCGCCCCAGGTCCCGCCGGCCTCCTCGTCGGCCAGGAACGCCAGCACGATGTCCCGCGGGGGCTTGCGGCCGGTGCGCAGCCGGTCGCGGACGACCGCGAGGGTCATCGCGTCCATGTCCTTCATGTCGACGGCCCCTCGGCCCCACACGCATCCGTCGGCGATCTCGCCGGAGAACGGGTGGTGGGTCCAGTCGGCCGCGTTGGCCGGGACGACATCGAGGTGCCCGTGGATGAGCAGCGCGGGCCGGGAGGGGTCCTCGCCCTCGATGCGGGCCACGGTGGAGGCGCGGCCCGGGTGGGATTCCAGGATCCGCGGTTCGAGGCCCACCTCGGCGAGCTTCTCGGCGACGTACTCGGCCGCCTTGCGCTCGCCCGGCCCCGAGTGGTCGCCGTAGTTGCTGGTGTCGATCCGGATCAGCTCGCGGCAGAGGTCGACGACCTCGTCCTGGCCGGTGACGCCTTCGGTCGTGCCCGTCTGGCTCACGCTGTTTCCTCCCGCAGTCGCCGCTGGTGGTCCCCCTCATCCTCCCCCCGAGGCGGGTCGCGCCCCAAGACCGGTCCCGGCCCGTCACACGGCGTTCACGACGCCCCGGGGACGCACGGGGCGTGATCGGCCACCCTCGAAAGCCTGGTAATGTTTACGTCGTCGCCGCGGGGGAAACCCAGCGCGACAGACACCTTGTCCGGGTGGCGGAATGGCAGACGCGCTAGCTTGAGGTGCTAGTGCCCTTTATCGGGCGTGGGGGTTCAAGTCCCCCCTCGGACACCAACGAGACCCCTGTTCACCAGGGGTCTTTTGCTTTCCCGGTGCCCCGGCGGCTGTGTGTACCGCCCGCTGTGTGGGCCATCTCTCCCCCGGCGCGAAGATCCCGAGGTCTCCCGAGGTCACGCTGTACGCCCGGCTGCCCGCGAGCACCCCGAACGGCGCCCCCAAGTGGCCGCCGAGCAACGGGAAACCTGACGTCGTACTAAAATTTCCGGCTTGTTACGGAGCTGGAGCCGGACAACCCCAGGCAGACCTGCGGGCCCGCCAGCGCCCCGGAGGCTTCCGGGATCGAGACGCGAGGACCCGATGGCAGCCATACACGAGAGCAGTGCTCTCGGCCTGCTCGACGAAGAGATCCGCGAGGGGTTCGGCGATACGGCACGTTTCTCCGGAGGGCCGGCGGCCTCCCCGCGCACCCTCGTCGACGTCTTCGACGCGTCCGTGCGGGCCTACCCGGACGAACTCGCCCTGGACGACGGCGCCACGCGTCTCACCTACCGTGCACTGGCCGTGGAGGTGGAGCGACTGCGGGGCCGGCTCGCGGCGGCCGGGGTCGGGCTCGGGGACCGGGTGGGGGTGCGGGTTCCGTCCGGCACGAACGATCTCTACGTGGCGATCCTTGCCGTGCTCGCGGCCGGTGCCGCCTACGTCCCGGTGGACGCCGAGGACCCGGACGAGCGGGCCGAGTTGGTGTTCGGGGAGGCGGACGTACGGGCCGTCATCGGGACCGGGCACGAGGTGACCGTGGGCGGGCGGTCCGGGACTCCCGCAGGCCGGCCCGGCATCGAGCACGACGCGTGGATCATCTTCACCTCCGGGTCGACCGGGAAGCCCAAGGGCGTCGCCGTGAGCCACCGCAGTGCCGCCGCCTTCGTGGACGCCGAGGCCGCGCTGTTCCTCGCGGAGGATCCCATCGGGCCCGGGGACCGGGTCATGGCGGGGCTGTCGGTGGCGTTCGACGCGTCCTGCGAGGAGATGTGGCTGGCGTGGCGGTACGGGGCCTGTCTGGTGCCCGTGCCCCGGTCGCAGGTGCGCAGTGGTGCCGATCTCGGGCCGTGGCTGGTCGAGCAGGAGATCACCGTCGTGTCGACCGTGCCCACGCTGGCCGCGCTGTGGGAGCCGGAGGCCCTCAACGACGTACGGCTGCTGATCTTCGGCGGTGAGGCCTGCCCGCCCGAGCTGGTGCAGCGGCTGGTGACGGAGGGGCGCGAGGTCTGGAACACGTACGGGCCGACCGAGGCGACCGTCGTGGCCTGTGCGTCGCTGCTGGGCGGCGAGGAGCCGGTGCGGATCGGGCTGCCGCTCAGGGGGTGGGAGCTGGCCGTCGTCGATGAGGCCGGGGAGCCCGTGCCGATGGGTGGCAGTGGGCAGTTGGTGATCGGCGGGGTCGGGCTCGCCCGGTATCTCGACGCCGAGAAGGACGCGGAGAAGTACGCACCGCTTCAGTCGCTGGGGTGGGAACGGGCGTACCGGAGCGGCGATCTGGTACGGGCCGAGCCCGAGGGGCTGGTCTTCCTCGGGCGGGCCGACGAGCAGATCAAGCTCGGCGGGCGGCGGATCGAGCTCGGTGAGGTGGACGCCGCCCTGCAGGCGCTGCCCGGGGTCGCGGGTGCTGCGGCCGCCGTGCGGACCGCGCGGAGCGGAAACCAGCTCCTCGTCGGCTATGTCGTCACCCAGGACGGATGGGACGCGGGGGCGGCGGTGGAGCGGCTGCGGGCCGAGCTGCCCGCGGCGCTGGTGCCGCTGCTCGCGCCGGTCGACGACCTGCCGACCCGCACGTCCGGCAAGGTCGACCGGAACGCGCTGCCGTGGCCCCTGGAGGGGCTGGAGACCGGTGGCAGAGCGGAGCGGCTGTACGGCACCGAGGCCTGGCTGGCCGAGCAGTGGACGGAGGTCCTCGGCATCCCGGTCGGCGCGGCCGGCGACGACTTCTTCGCGATCGGCGGCAGCAGCCTGGCCGCCGCTCAGCTCACGACGCGGCTGCGCACCCGCTATCCGAGCGCGGCGGTGCTCGACATCTATCAGCAGCCCACGCTGCGCAAACTGGCCCGCCGGCTCGAGGAGTCCGCGCAGGACGACGGGGCCGCGCGGGTCGTGGCGCCGGTTCCGCGGCGGGCGCAGCTCGTCCAGCTGCTGCTGCTCGTGCCGCTGTTCACGCTGCTCGGGCTGCGCTGGACCGTCGTACTCGCCGCGCTCGGGAACGTCCTGACCGCCTACTCCTGGCTGCCGACCGCCCCTTGGTGGCTCGTCGGGGCCGGTGCCGTGCTGTTCTTCAGTCCGCCGGGGCGGCTCGGGATCGCCGCGGGCGGGGCGCGGCTGTTGCTGCGCGGTGTGCAGCCGGGGCGGTATCCGCGCGGTGGGAGCGTTCATCTGCGGCTGTGGGCCGCGGAGCGGCTGGCGGAGGTCAGTGGGGCGACCTCGCTGACCGGGTCGTGGCTGGAGCGGTACGCGCGGGCGCTGGGCGCCAAGGTCGGACCGGACGTGGACCTGCACTCGCTGCCGCCGGTCACCGGCATGCTCAAGCTGGGCCGGGGCGCGGCCGTGGAGTCCGAGGTCGATCTGTCCGGGTACTGGCTGGACGGCGACCGGCTGGAGATCGGGCCGGTCAAGGTCGGTGCGCATGCCGTCGTCGGCACGCGCAGCATGCTCTTCCCGGGCGCCCGCGTGGGCAAGCGGGCCGAGGTGGCGCCCGGTTCGGCCGTCGCCGGGCAGGTTCCGACCGGGCAGCGGTGGGCGGGTGCGCCCGCGGTCAAGCTCGGCAAGGCCAAGCGCAACTGGCCGAAGGAGCGGCCGGGGCGGGGTGCGTACTGGCGGGTGATGTACGGGGTGACCGGCGTCGCTCTGAGTGCGCTGCCGGTGGCCTCGGCCGCTGTCGCGCTGCTGGTGGCGGGCCTGTTCGTCGGCCCGGACGCCGGGCTCGCCGAGGCCGTGCGCGGGGCCGCGCTCGCGCTGGTGCCGGCGACGCTCGCCTTCGGGCTGGCGTACGCGCTGCTGATCCTGGTCGCCGTACGGCTGCTGAACCTGGGGCTGCGCGAGGGGACGTATCCCACGCACAGCCGGACCGGCTGGCAGGCGTGGACCGTCACGCAGCTGATGGACCGCTCCCGGGACACGCTGTTTCCGCTGTACGCCGGGCTGGTCACGCCGGTGTGGCTGCGGCTGCTCGGGATGCGGATCGGGCGGGGTGCGGAGGTGTCGACGGTGCTCGCGCTGCCCAGCCTGACCACGGTGGGTGAGGGCGCGTTCCTCGCCGACGACACGCTGACCGCGCCGTACGAGCTCGGCGGTGGCTGGATGCGGATCGGGCGCGCGGAGATCGGGCGGCGGGCGTTCCTCGGCAACTCGGGGATGACCGCGCCGGGGCGCAGCGTGCCGGACGGCGGTCTGGTGGGTGTGCTGTCCGCGACGCCGAAGAAGGCCAAGAAGGGCAGCTCGTATCTCGGGCTGCCGCCGGTGAAGCTGCCGCGCAGTGCGGCCGACGGGGACCGGAGCCGGACGTACGATCCGCCGGCGCGGCTGCTGTGGGCGCGTGGGCTGGTGGAGCTGTGCCGGATCGTGCCGGTGTTCTGCTCGGCGGGGCTGGCCGTGCTGACGGTGGCGGCGCTGTGTGCGCTGGGCGGCTGGGCGTGGCTGCTGGGCGGGCTGGTGCTGCTCGCGGCGGGCGTCGTGGCGGGTGTGGTCTCCGTGGTGGCGAAGTGGGTGCTCGTGGGGCGGCACCGCAGCGGGGAGCATCCGCTGTGGAGCGGGTTCGTGTGGCGCAACGAGCTGGCGGACACGTTCGTGGAGGTGCTGGCCGTGCCGTGGCTGGCAGGGTCGGTGCCGGGTACGCCGGTGATGACGGCCTGGCTGCGCGGGCTCGGGGCGCGGATCGGCAGGGGTGCCTGGGTGGAGAGCTACTGGCTGCCCGAGGCGGATCTGGTGACGCTGGAGGACGCGGCCACCGTGAACCGGGGCTGTGTGCTGCAGACGCACCTCTTCCACGACCGGATCTTGCGGACGGATACTGTGGTTCTCCGTGAGGGCGCGACGCTGGGTCCTGGCGGAATCGTCCTGCCCGGCAGCACGGTCGGGGCCCGTGCGACGCTGGGTCCCGCGTCGTTGGTGATGGCTGCGGAGTCCGTTCCCGACGACACCCGCTGGCTGGGCAACCCGATCGAGGCATGGCGCCGCTGAGTGCTCTTACGGCGACGGGGGGCGAGGGACGTCGTACGAGCACAGCGCAGGGAGCAGACGCAGCAGTGGCAGTTCAGCAGTCCGTGGGAGCGGACCCGTACTTCCCCGGCAACGGTGATCCCCGTTACCGGGTGCACCGCTATGAACTCGCGCTGGACTACCGCCCGGGACCCAACCGGCTGGCCGGCACGGCACGGATCAACGCGATAGCGGGGCGGGCGGCGCTCGCCGGGTTCCAGCTCAACCTGGCCGACTTCAGGATCGGCCGGGTGCGGGTGGACGGGCGGCAGGCGCACTACACCCACCGGGGCGGCCGGCTGCGGGTCCGGCCCGCCAAGCCGCTGCGGGCCGGGGCCGCGTTCACCGTGGAGGTGCACTGGTCGGGCAACCCCAAGCCGGTGAACAGCCCCTGGGGCGGACTCGGCTGGGAGGAGCTGGCGGACGGGGCGCTGGTGGCGAGCCAGCCGGTCGGGGCGCCGTCCTGGTACCCGTGCAACGACCGGCCGGCCGACAAGGCGTCGTACCAGATCTCGGTCACCACGCCGTCCGCGTACGCGGTGGTGGCGGGCGGGCGGCTGCTGACCCGGACGACGAAGGCCTCGACGACCACCTGGGTGTACGAGCAGTCGGCGCCGACGTCCAGCTATCTGGTGGGGCTGTCCATCGGGAAGTACCAGACGGTGCTGCTGGGCGATCCGGGGCCGGGCGGTGTGCCGCAGCACGGGCACATTCCGGCGCATCTGCTGCCGGAGTTCTCGCGGGACTTCGCGCGCCAGCCGGCGATGATGGAGCTGTTCCAGGAGCTGTTCGGGCCGTATCCCTTCGACGGGTACGCGGTCGTCGTGACCGAGGAGGAGCTCGACGTCCCCGTCGAGGCACAGGGGTTGTCGCTGTTCGGCGCCAACCATGTGGACGGGGCGCGGGGTTCGGAGCGGCTGGTGGCGCACGAGCTGGCACATCAGTGGTTCGGGAACAGTGTGTCCATCGCGGACTGGCGGCACATCTGGCTGAACGAGGGGTTCGCGAAGTACGCCGAGTGGCTGTGGTCGGAGCGGTCGGGCGGGCGGACGGCGCAGCAGCACGCCGCGGCCGCGCACCGGTTGCTCGCCGGGAAGCCGCAGGATCTGAAGCTGGCCGATCCGGGGCGCAAGCTGATGTTCGACGACCGGCTGTATCAGCGGGGCGGGCTCACCGTGCACGCGGTGCGCTGCGCGCTGGGCGACGAGGCGTTCTTCCGGATGCTGCGGGGCTGGGCGGGGCTGCATCGGGGCGGTGCCGTGACGACGGCGACGTTCACCGCGCACGCGGCACGGTTCGCCGCCGAACCACTGGACGACCTGTTCAGGGCGTGGCTGCAGGAGACGGCACTGCCTGCGCTGCCTGAGCAGGACGTGCGGATTCCGGTGCGGCCGGCCCATCCACCGACCGGCACCGGCCCCGCGTAGATCGTCCAGATTCCTACGAGTTGGGCACCTTCAGCTTGTCCCAGCTCACCTTCCCCGGGATGCCGTCCGCGTCCTTGCCCTTGAAGCCGAGTTTCTGTTGCCAGGCCTGGTACGAGCGGCGGTCGGCCTCTGTCCACTCGGGGCCCGGGCCCTCCTCGTAGCGGCTGCAGCCCTCGGCGACGAGGCGGCGGCCCATGGCGGTGATGACCGGGGAGTTCTGGCCGACGTGGAAGAAGCCGCTGCCGGGGAAGGGCTCGTACGTCGGCTTGGGCTGCGGTTGCGGTTTCGGGTCGGGCGCCTGGGGCTTGCCGCCGAGCCGTTGGGCGATGCGCCTGCGCATGCTGTCCATCGTGAAGCCGCGCGGGTCCACCTTGCCCGGCTGCCACTCCTTGTGGCCGATGACGGAACGTTCGGACCAGCCGTGGTGGCGGCAGATCGCGGCGGCCACCTTCTCGATGGCCTCCTTCTGCGCCTCCGGCCAGGGGTCCTTGCCGTTGCCGAGGTTGATGCACTCGAAGCCGTAGAAGTGCCGGTTGCCGTCGGTGTCGGCCTCGTTGTCGGGCGGCAGTTTCGTCTCGTTGATCACCGCGCGCAGGACGTCGCTGTCGCCGAGCCCGGCGTGGTTGGCGCGGCCGTTGCCGACGAGGTGGATATGGCCCTTCTTGTCGATGACGCCGTGGCAGAGGGGGCCGGGGAGGCTGGAGTAGCCGTCGTAGCAGATGTCGACGGACGCGGCGGTGCCGGAGGTGACGGTGTGGTGGATCATCACGCCGTTGACCGGGCCCCAGGGGCCCTTGCTGTTGCGGTTGTGGTTGCGCCAGTTGCGGACCTCGTGGACCGTCAGGCCCTCCGCGCGCAGGATCTCCACCATCTTGGACGCGCTCAGTGGCTTGGCCATCACTCGTCTCCTTCCACGGCGGCCTCCGCCTGTGCTGTGGTCTGCGACCGTCCGGCGGAGGGATCGGACTCGGCCGCCAGTTCCTCGCGGCGGGCCTGGTCCTCCGCCGCGAGCGTCGCCTCGTCCGCCGCCGGCATGCTGCTGGCCAGCGGGCCGAAGGCGAGGCGCAGATCGACCGCGCTGCCCTCGCCCTTGATCAGGGCCAGCGGGGCGTAGTGGCGGGCGATGCCGGCCGGGGCCTGGAGCAGGGGGCGGCGGGCCGGGTCTGCGGGCCACTCGACGCTGCCGGTTGCGGTGCGGGCGGGGATGATCCAGTGGTCGCCGGTGCGGTAGCTGCCGCCCTTGGCGAAGTAGACCTCGACGCCGTCCTCCAGGGGCAGCCACTCCCCCTCGGTGACCGGGACGGCTCCGCCGCGCAGGGCGGTCGTACGGCCCTTGCGCTTCGGGCCCTCGTGGTGGTCCCAGCGGCGCAGGAAGGGGTGGAGGTGGGGCAGGCGGCCGACGCCCGGTGCCGGTTCGGCGGAGAGGCGGACGCGGCGGCCGGGGAGGTCGAGTTCCTCGACGCGGAGCAGAGGTAGGGGTTCGAGGCGGGAGGCGTGGGCGGTGTCCGTGAACTCGACGTGGTCGCCGACGTCGAGGTCCAGTTTCTCGTCGTGGCCGAGGGTGGCCAACTGCACCCAGGTGCCGTCGAGTTCGTCGACCGGGAAGACCACGGAGCCGTTCTCGCGGGACCACTTGAAGGTGGCGTCCTTCGCCTCGCCGCCGGCGTGCACCTCGACACGGTACAGCTGATTCTCGGGGCCGCGGTAGCGGGCGTCGGGTTTGACCAGGCAGGGGTCCTCGTCGGCGTGGTCGGGACGTTCGCTGCGGGCGGCGAGGCGGGCCGAGGGGGCGGACCGGCGCTGCGCCCAGCGGGCGAAGGCGGCGCGGACGACCTCCTTGGACGGGTCGGGCTCCTCGATCTCGAGGGCGGCCAGGGACAGCGGCAGGACCTGCCAGACGACCTTGACGCGGGCGGTGGTGTCGGGCATCGCCGCGCCGAGCGCGACCTCGCGCAGCGCCGGGTCCTCGGCCGCGGTCACCGAGCGCTCCCAGACGTGCAGGTAGACCACGAACGGGGACTGTGCGGGCGAGGGCAGCCGGTCGCCGGGCTTCTCCGGGTCCCGGAAGCCGTCGGGCTGGTCCCAGTACGTCCAGTGCGCGGGCGGCTGCTCGCTCTCCTGCTCCTGGGAGTCCTCGTCGGGCACCGGTGTGCCCGGTGCCGGGCGGCTCGCGTCGCACAGGATGCCGTCGACGTAGTAGCGGCCGCCGTGGATGTGC
>NZ_JBQQCE010000361.1:0-10250 GCF_052245645.1 Streptomyces sp. KR55
GACAGGTCCAGTACAAGGTCGCCGACGCCGTCGCCGACGGCTGTGTGCAGGACCTTTCGGGCGTCCGCCGCGCTGCGGACGTCGAGGCGGCCCCCGACGACCAGCCCGGCGTGGTCCCCCCTGATGTGCATATGCGCTCTCCGAGAGTGCCCCCGTACTTCGTGGGCGGAGAGGACGTTCACGCCGAAGAATTCATCGTTTCTCCCGCGCCGGATGGCGGTGCGGCCCTGGAACGTGCGGCCCCGGTCGTCCACGGCGCCGTCAGGGGTGAAGGCACCGAGGAAGGCTTCGAGGTCACCGGTCTTGGCAGCGTTCGTTATCCGCCGCACGGCGGGTGGCAGAGGGATGCCGTTCATCGCGGGTTCCTGTTCTGCTCATGTGTGGTCGGTCGAGGTGTCCTGGGCCGCGCGGTGGGGGGTCAGGAGGTCGTCAAGGCCGATGCGGGTGAGGAATTCGGCGCGGATGTGGTCGGCGACGGCGCTGACGGTCTCGCTCCCGTCGTCGGCGGGGTCGATGTGGACGCGGAAGGGCCGCTTGCCGTGGGGTGTGTCGACGACGTCGACGATGGCGGCCGCGACCTGGGATATGTCGGCGTCGGCGGGGGCGAGGGCGGCCAGGCGCTCGGAGACCTGGTCCATGAGGCCGGCGTAGCGCGCTTCGTAGGCGGGGACGACGGTCTGTTCCGCGGGATGTCCGCCGGTGACGAAGTGGTTGGTGCCGGTGGTGAAGGAGCCGGGGACGATGATCGACGTCTCGATGTTGAAGCGGGCGAGTTCGGCCGCGTAGGAGACGGCGAGGGCGTCCATGGCCGACTTGGCGGCGAAGTAGGGCGCGAGATAGGGCGGGGTGCCTCCCTTGGTGGAAGTGGAGCCGATCCACAGGACCAGGCCGTGTTCCTGGGCGCGCAGATGGGGCAGGGCGGCCCGGTTGACGCGTTGGGTGCCAAGGACGTTGGTGTCGTAGACGGCGGCGAGCTCTTCGGGGGTGAACGCCTCGGTCGGGCCGGTGACCATGTGCCCGGCGTTGTGGACGATGACATCGAGGCGGCCGGCCTCGGCCAGGACCGTGGCAACGGCGGCGTCGGCGGACTCCTGGGAGAGGACGTCGAGTTCGACGGTCCTGAGGTCTACGGCGTGGTCGGCGGCGTAGGCACGGGCGTCGCTCACCCGGGCGGCGTTACGCCCGGTGGTGTTGCGCATGGCCGCGTAGACGGTGTGGCCCGCGTCGGCCAGGCGGCGGGCGGCGAGGGCGCCGAATCCGGAGCCCGCGCCGGTGATGAGGATGGTCTTGCTCATGACATCACTCCTTGGGTCTGAGGGTGACTGTGGTGACCGGTTGATGGGTGCGTTGCGGGGAGGCTCAGATCGCTCCGCCGTTGGCGCGCAGCACCTGGCCGTTGATCCAGCGGGCGGGGCCGGCGAGGAAGGAGACGACCTCGGCGATGTCGGCCGGGGTGCCGAGGCGCTCCAGCGGGTTCATCTTCGACATCCGGTCGATGGTCTCGGCGTCCTTGCCGTCCAGGAACAGCGCGGTGGCGGTCGGCCCGGGGGCGACAGCGTTGACGGTGATGTCCCGGCCCCGCAGCTCGCGGGCGAGGATCAGCGTGACGGCCTCGACGGCGCCCTTGGTGGCGGCGTACGCGCTGTAGCCGGGGAGGGCGAGCCCCAGGACGGACGTGGAGAAGTTGATGATGGCGCCGCCGGAGCGCAGCCGGCGGGCCGCCTGCTGGTCGACGACGAACGTGCCGCGGATGTTGGTGCGGTGCATCCGGTCCAGCGCGTCCAGGTCGGTGTCGACCAGCGGCGCGAGCGTCATGACGCCGGCCGCGTGGACGACCACGTCCACACCGCCGTAGGTGTCCTCGGCGAGGTCGAAGAGGGCGGCGACCGCGTTCTCGTCGGCCACGTCGGCGCGGAAGGCGACGGCCTGGCCGCCCGCCGCGGTGACGGCGGCGACCGCCGCCTCGGCCTCGGTCTGGTTGCCCGCGTAGTTGACCACGACGGCGAAGCCGTCCGAGGCCAGCCGCTCTACGCTCTCGCGGCCGATGCCCCGGGAACCGCCGGTGACGATCGCGACGCGGCGGGGGGTGGGGGTCTGGGTCTGCTCAGTCATCGTGCCGCTCCTGTCGAAAGGTGGGAGGCGGTTTCGGTTCCGCGACCCGATGAGAGCAACGCTAACATCTAAAACGTAGCAGCGCTATCTCGGGGGCGTAGCGGCGCTAAATGTGGTGCTGGACAACTTCCCCCCGCACAAGCCTGCCAAGGTCCGCACCTGGGCCACGGCCACCAGGTCGAGCTGGTCTTCCTTCCGGCCTACGGCTCCTGGCTGAACCGGATCGAGGCCGAGTTCGCTGCCCTGCGCTCCTTCGCGCTCAACGGAACCGACCGCCGCAGCCACGACGAGCAGAACGCGGCCATCGCCGCCTATGTCCGCCGGCGCAATGCCCGCGCCGAACCGAAGGCGAACTTCGTGACCCGCCGTGAGGCTCGCACGGGCCGCCCGCCGCAACCGACGCATGCTCCTCCACGTCCCACAGGACGTGACCGCCACCTCAGCCGACTCGACCACACAGGTGTGGCCGTACTGCGCGCATGGCTCCGGGGCGGACGGCGTCGGCTGTCGTGGCCGCATCGTCGAGCCGCACACCGTCTGCCTGGCCCATCTCACCGACGCCGACCGTTCCGCCTACCTCGCCGGGTTGCAGCCCGGCGTTGACCTCGATCACCGTGGTACGTCGTTCACCGAAGAACTGCTGAGCGAACTGCTCGCCGCACTCACAGACCCTGCAACAGACGATCCTCACGTGGGCAACGCCGTGTTCGACACGGCGCGGTTCAGCGGCGACGCCCACTTCGACGGGGCGAAGATCAGTGGGGACGCGTCGTTCTATGAGACAGAGATCGTCGGTAACGCCTGGTTCTACGGGACGGAAATCGGCGGCGACGCCAGGTTCGACGATGCGGAGATCGGCGGCAACGCCTGGTTTGTCAGTGCCAAGATCAGCGGTGACGCCGACTTCTACCGGATGCACATCGGCGGTGACGCGCTGTTCCAAAAGGCGCAGATCGCCGGTGAAACCCACGTCGTTGCGACGGAGATCAGCGGCGACGCCTGGTTCGACGACATGGAGTTCGGCGGCGACCTCTGGCTCTCCGCTGCGACGATCCGGGGGAGTGCATCGTTTGCCGGGGCGAAGTTCAACGGCAGCGTCCTCCTCCACAGCACGGTGTTCGAGCGCACCGCCCAGGTGGGTCCGCTGGTGTGTGCCGGAACGCTGGATGTGTCGGAGGCGGTGTTCCATGGTGCCGTGACCATCGAGGCGTCGACAGCGGCCCTGCAGTGCAGGCGGACACGGTGGGCTTCCACAGCCGCGCTGCGGCTGCGCCACACGGCTGTGGATCTGAGCGACGCGGTCCTGGAATACCCGGTGAGCATCGCCGCCCGGGCCCGGCCCTTCATCGTGAACGGCCTGGAGATGCCCGAACCCGATCCGACGGATCTTCCGGTGCAGGTCGTATCACTGCGGGGAGTGGACGCGGCTCACCTGGTCCTTACCGACGTCGACCTCACCGACTGCCTCTTCGTCGGGACCATCCACCTTGACCAGTTGCGGCTGGAGGGCCGGTGTCTGTTGGCCACCACCCCGTCCGGGCTGCGATGGCGCGGCGTGTGGCCGGTGCGCTGCACGCCGCGCCAGACACTGGCCGAAGAACACCACTGGCGTGCCACCCGCACCCACGGCGCGGATGGCTGGGTCCCTGCGCCCGAGGGGGAGGCGGTGCTGGATCCGGCCGCGCTGGCCCCGGCATACCGGCAGCTGCGCAAGGCCTTCGAGGACGGCAAGGACGAGCCGGGGGCGGCCGACTTCTACTACGGCGAGATGGAGATGCGCCGTCACGACCCCAGCACTCCGCGCGCCGAGCGGGCCCTGATCGCCGCGTACTGGGCTCTGTCCGGCTACGGGCTGCGGGCCTCCCGTGCCCTGGGCTGGCTGCTGGCGACCATGACCGCCACTGTGCTGGCCATGATGCTGTGGGGCCTCCCGCAGGACGACCCGAAACCGCAGAGCACCGGCACTCTCACCGGCCGCACCATCACCATGACCACAGACACCCCCGATCCGGCCAATCCGCATGGGCCGTATGCACAGCGGATGTCGACCGGGCGGTTCGAGAAGTCCATGCGGGTGGTGATCAACTCGGTGGTCTTCCGCTCCTCCGGCCAGGACCTGACCACGGCGGGCACGTACACGGAGATGGCCTCCCGTCTGGTAGAGCCGGCCCTGCTCGGCCTCGCCGTCCTTGCTGTGCGCGGCAGGGTGAAACGGTAGTGGGCGACCGCTGCACCGACTGGGCGCTGGGTCCCGGCACCACAACGGGCTTCCGCCTCATGGAGAACTCCCGGCGGACGGCTCCGGGCCACCGCGGCCGGTGTCACCTGGCGAGATGAGGCGCTCACGATGCAAGAAGCTGCATGGCGCCTTCATACCTCGTCCCCCTGGCAACGAATACCTGGCAAGCAGGACGGTCGGTCGCCGGCAGCCCAGGGAGTGCGCATGACGGGACACCAGCTCGAGGTGATGGGCACCCCGGCCGTCCCCGGTACGGAAGAGACGCTCGCCCGGCTGCTCGCGGACGTCGCGAAGCTCGACGAGGTGCCTCTCGACAGTCATTTCTTCAACGATCTGGGGGCCGACTCCCTGGTCATGGCGCACTTCTGCGCGCGTGTCAGGAAGCGGCCCGACCTGCCGTCGGTGTCGATGCGGGACGTCTACCGGTATCCGACCATCAGCGCGCTGGCGGCGGCGATGGTGGACGGCGCACCTCAGGGCACGGCTCCGGGTACGCCGCCGGTTCCCGCCCCCGACACACGGCCGCGGCCACCGGCGGAACCGACGGGCCGTCCCCACTACGTGCTCTGCGGCGTTCTGCAAGTGCTGTGCTATCTCGGCTACGCCTGCCTCCTCGCCGTCGTCACCGCCCGCGGCTACGACTGGATCTCGGGCGGGAGCGGCCTGCTGCAGGCCTACCTGCGGTCCGTTGTGTTCGCCGCCACGCTGCTGGTGGTCCTGTGCGCTCTGCCCGTGATCGTGAAGTGGCTGCTGATCGGCCGGTGGGAACCGCAGCGGATTTGCGTCTGGAGCCTGGTCTACGTCCGCTTCTGGCTGGTCAAGACGCTGGTCCGGTCGAGTCCGGTCCTGCTGTTCGCCGGGTCGCCGCTGTACCCGCTCTACCTCAGGGCGCTGGGTGCCCGGATCGGAAGGGGGGTGACCATCCTCTCGCGCAGTATGCCTGTCTGCACCGACCTGCTGACGATCGGCGACGGCACGGTGGTCCGCAAGGACTCGCTGATCAACTGCTACCGCGCACACGACGGTGTGATCGAGACGGGTCCGGTCACCCTGGGCCGGGACGCGGTCGTCAGTGAGGCGACGGTGCTGGACATCGGCACCTGTCTCGGCGACGGATCCCAGCTGGGCCACGCGTCCGCGCTGCACACCGGTCAGGAGGTCCCGGACGGCCAGCACTGGCACGGGTCGCCGGCCCAGCCCACGGACGCCGAATTCCAGCCGGTCGAGCCGGCCCGCTGCGGCACCCTGCGGCGAGCGGTCCACGGAGCCCTCCTGCTGTTCACCGCAATGGTGGTGTACGTGCCGCTGGCGGTGGGCTGTCTGGACGTGCTGCTCTCCCGCATCCTGGAGGAAAACACGGCGCTGGAGCAGGCGCAGACGTCCCCGGCCGGCTGGGTTTTCTACGTGGACGTGCTGGTGGTCACGGCCGTGATCTTTGCCTGCGCCGTGCCCGCCGCCCTCGTCGTCCTGGCCACCGTCCCGCGGCTGCTCGCCCGGTTCGTCACCCTGGGCCGGACGTACCCGCTGTTCGGCTTCCACCATGCCGTGCACCGGGCGATCCTCCTGATGACCAACAGCAGGTTCCTCACCCGCCTGTTCGGCGACAGCACGTGCATCGTGCACTACCTGCGCTGGATCGGGTACGACCTCTCCCGCGTGGAGCAGACCGGGTCGAACTTCGGCACCCGGGTCAAGCACGAGAGCCCCTTCATGAGCAGGGTCGGCACGGGCACCATGGTCGCCGACGGTCTCTCCCTGATGAACGCCGACTACTCCAGCACATCCTTCCGCCTGTCGCGGACCGCGATCGGAGCGCACAACTTCCTCGGGAACCGGGTCGCCTACCCCTCGCGCGGCAGGACCGGTGACAACTGCCTCCTGGCGACCAAGGTGATGGTCCCCGTCGACGGCCCGGTCCGGCACGACGTGGGACTGCTGGGGTCTCCCAGCTTCGAGATCCCACGGTCGGTGATGCGGGACAGCACCTTCGACGAGCTGACGAACGGGAACGGGCTGCGCCGCCGCCTGGCCGCCAAGAACCGGCACAACACCGTCACAATGGCGTGGTTCCTGTTCGCGGGATGGCTGTACTTCTTCTGCATCACCCTGCTCTTCGCGTGCGCCGCGAGCCTCTACCCGCAGTGGGGCACGGCAGCCATCGCGCTCGCCAACGCCCTCGCACTGCCGTTCACCGTCCTGTACTTCATCCTGGTCGAGCGGGCCGTGACCGCACTGCACCCTCCGGGACCGCTGTTCTGCTCGATCTACGACCGCCGCTTCTGGCAGCGTGAGCGGTACTGGAAAGTTCCCTCGGAGACGTATGTGCAGGTCCTCAACGGCACGCCGTTCAAGGGATTCGCGTGGCGCCTGCTGGGCGCAAGCGTCGGCACCAGGCTGTTCGACGACGGACTCAGCGTGACCGAACGCGGGATGGTCACGATCGGGGACAGCTGCACGTTCAACGCGGGAAGCGTCGTCCAGCCCCACTCGCAGGAGGACGCCACGTTCAAGTCGGACCGCAGCGAGATCGGCTCCGGCTGCACCCTCGGCGTCGGAGCGTTCGTGCACTACGGCGTGCGGATCGGTGACGGTGCCGTGCTGGCGGCGGACTCCTTCCTGATGAAGGGCGAGGTGGTCCCCGAGCGTGCTCGCTGGGCGGGGAATCCGGCCCGTCCCACACCCGATGGCGGCGGAGGTGAAGGGTGATGGCGAGGACGACGGCACCGACCGACGGCCGAACCCACGGCGGCGACGCACGATCCGGCGGGGAACCCACGGCCGACGCCGCCGCACAGGCCGGGGACGCCGCGCCCGCTGTCGGCGGCACACCGGCCGAGGGCGGCTTCACAGCCGTACCGCGGTGGACCCGTGCCCCGGTGCCCGGCACCGCCGAGCATGTCACGCCCGTCCCCGCAGCAGTGACGACGGCCCTGCACCGGCGGGCCCGGGAACTGGGCGTCCCGCTCACGGCGGTGTTCCTGGCCGCGCACGCCAAGGTGCTCGCCACACTCTCCGGCGACCCCGTCGTCCGCACCGGCTACCTGTCCACGGCGGGCACCCCGCCCCTCCCCGTCCAGTTGACCGTCGGGCCCGGTACATGGCGCCAACTGCTACTGGCATCCCACCGGGCCGCATCGGGGCTGCTGTCGTCCCGGACCAGCTCGTCGGCCGACGCGCCGCCGCGCACGGGCGGGACCGCACCCCGTCCCGAGGCCGTGTTCGACCCGACCGGACGCGGGCCGGCGGGCGAGAACGGCACCGTTCTCATGGTGACGGCGGCGGAGCAGGACGGCCGACGCGTCGTGCGCCTGCGCTACCGGACCGACCTGCTGGACGCGGACTGCGCGGCGCGGATCGCCGGATACCACCTCGCCGCTCTCGAGCAGATCGCCGCCGACCCGGACGCCCCGCACCACCGGCACAGTCTGCTGTCAGCCGAGGAGATCCGGTTCCAGATCGACGGACTCGCCGGTCCGCGCCGGGATCTGCCCGACCGGCGCTGCCACGAACTGTTCGAAGAGCGCGTGCGCAGCCATCCGGACGCCGTCGCCGCCGTGCACCGCGACCGGCAGTGGACGTACGGGGAACTGAACGTGCGGGCCAACCGGCTGGCCCGTGCCCTGCTGGCGCAGGGGCTGCGCCCCGAGGACACGGTCGCGGTGGTGACCGGGCGCGACCTGAACTGGCTGGCCGGCGTGCTCGCCGTCTTCAAAGCAGGCGGCGCCTACCTCCCCCTCGACCCGCACTACCCGCCCGGGCGCATGACCACCATGCTCACCCGCGCCGCCTGCCGGTTCGTGCTCACCGAGCCGGGCGCCACCACGAACCTGGACCGGGCGCTGGACGTGCTGCCCGGCACCCGTACGCTGCTCGTCCCGGACATCACCGAGCGGGCCACCGACGGAACCGACCCGGGGGTCGAGGTGCCGGCCGACCGGCTCGCGTACGTGTTCTTCACCTCCGGCTCGACCGGTGAGCCCAAGGGCGCGATGTGCGAGCACGCGGGCCTGCTCAACCACCTGTACGCCAAGATCGACGACCTGGACATCGGTGCGGGCACGGTCGTGGCGCAGACCGCCTCGCAGTGCTTCGACATCTCGCTGTGGCAGCTGCTCGCCGGCCTGCTGACCGGGGGCCGGACCCTGCTGGTCGAACAAGACGCGATCCTCGACGCCGACCGGTTCCTCGACACGATCGTCGAGGGCCGGGTCAACGTGCTCCAGGTCGTGCCCTCGTACCTCGACGTCATCCTGTCCGCCCTCGAACGCGCCCCGCGCGACCTGCGGGACCTGCGGTGTGCGTCGGTCACGGGGGAGGCGCTCAAGAGTGAGCTGGCGCAGCGGTGGTTCACCACCGGGCCCGGGATCCGTCTGGTCAACGCCTACGGACTGACCGAGACGTCCGACGACACCAACCACGAGGTGATGGACCGCGCGCCCACCGCCGACCGGGTGCCGCTCGGCCGGCCCGTCAACAACGTGTGCGTCTATGTCGTCGACGACAACCTGATGCCGGTGCCGCTCGGCGCCCCCGGTGCCATCGTCTTTTCCGGTGTCTGCGTCGGCCGCGGGTACGTCAACGACCCCGAGCGCACGCGGCTCGCCTATCTGGACGATCCGTACCGTCCGGGGCAACGGCTCTACCGGGGAGGCGACTTCGGCCGCTGGCTGCCCGACGGGAAGCTCGAGTACCTCGGTCGCAGGGACGCGCAGGTGAAGATCCGCGGGTTCCGCGTCGAGATCGGCGAGATCGAGAACACGCTGCTCCGGGTCCCCGGCGTCCGCGACGGCGCGGTGGTGGTGACGGGGGAGGGGCACAGCAGGCAACTGGCCGCCTTCTACACGAACGGGGAGCCCCTGACCGCCGAGGACGTCCGCGAGCGGCTCGGCGACCTGCTTCCCGAATACATGGTCCCGGCCTCCTTCCACCAGGTGGCGCGCCTGCCGCTCACGGCCAACGGCAAGACCGACACAAAGGCGCTGGCGGCGCTGGCGGAGGAACTCGGCACGTCCGGCGACGCCTACCGGGCACCCAGGACGCCGACCGAACAGCGGCTGGCGGAGAAGTTTGCGACGGTCCTCGGCATGCCGCTCGACCGCATCGGCCGGGGCGACAGCTTCTTCGACCTGGGCGGCACCTCCCTGTCGGCCGTCCGGCTCGCGGTATCCCTGGACCGCCTGATCTCCCTTCGTGACCTCACCCGCCATCCGGTGCTGGCCGAGCTGGCCCGTCTCATCGACACCCGGACATCGGGCCTGCTCGGAACAGGCGCCCAGGTCCGGGGGGTCCTGCGGCCTCTGCTGACCCCGGACGGCCCCGCGCGGGCCGCCCTGGTCTGCTTCCCCGACGCAGGCCGGACCGGCGCGGAATTCCTGCCGCTGGCCGAAGCACTGCGCGGCACCGACAACGGCAGTGGACTGACGGTCCACATCGCCGCGCAGCCGGACGCGGCACGGGTCGCCGCGGAGACCGGCCGCCTCGGCGCGCCCGGCATCCTGCTGTGGGGCGACGGCTCGGGCGCGGGGTCGGCCGTGGAGGCGGCGCGGACCCTGCAGCAACACGGGGTCCCGGTCCTTGGCGTGTTCCTCTCCGTGCGGTCCCCTTTCGGCCCTCCGCGGGACGCGGAGCGACTGACAGCCCCTGTCACCGTGCTGGTCGCCGCCGAAACGCCCGGTGACGCCGAAGCCGGCAGCGAGGCAGGCGAGGTGGCGATGGCCCGCCGGGCACCCGGCGACTGGCGTTTCCTGGCCGAGCGCGTCGACGTGCGGGATGTACCCGGCGGCGGCCGCCACTTCCTGAGCACCCGCCCGGCGGAGGCCGCCGAGACCCTGGTCCGAGCCGCCTTCCCGCCGACCGAGCCGTGAATCCGCGCATCCAGAGGAGAACCCAATGCTGTCCG
>NZ_JBQQCE010000362.1:0-10245 GCF_052245645.1 Streptomyces sp. KR55
CCTTTCAGCGGTCGCTGCGGGAGGAGCTGCGGGAGTGGTTCGACGGCAGGCCGGCCGACGGGATGTCAGAGGCGGGCGGATCCGCCTGAGACGGGTTGGGAGCGCGGGACCGGCGGGTCGCTGAGCGATACGCCGGTCCCACTCGCGGGGCGCGTCAGCGCGCGTCCGTGAACGTCTCCCCCTTCTCCGCCTTCTCCACCAGCAGCGCCGGCGGGGTGAACCGCTCTCCGTAGCGGTCGGCGAGCTCACGCGCGCGAGCCACGAAGCCGGGCAGGCCTCCTTCGTAGCCGTTGATGTACTGCAGGACGCCGCCGGTCCAGCCGGGGAACCCGATGCCGAGGATCGAGCCGATGTTGGCGTCGGCGACAGAGGTCAGCACCCCCTCCTCCAGGAGCCGGACGGTGTCCAGCGCCTCCGAGAAGAGCATGCGCTCCTGCATGTCCTCGAACGGGATCTCGGCGCCCTCACGCGTGAAGTGCTCCCGCAGGCCCGGCCACAGGCCCGTACGCTTGCCGCCCTCCCCGTACTCGTAGAAGCCGGCGCCGCCGCTGCGCCCGGTGCGGCCGAACTCGTCGACCATCCGGTCGATGACGGCCTCCGCCGGGTGCGCGGTCCAGGTGCCGCCCGCCTCCTCCACCGCCCGCCTGGTCTCCTTGCGGATCTTGCGCGGGAGGGTGAGCGTCAGCTCGTCCATCAGGGACAGCACCTTGGCCGGGTAACCGGCCTGCGCCGCCGCCTGCTCGACGGACGCGGGCTCGATGCCCTCGCCGACCATCGCCACGCCCTCGTTGATGAAGTGACCGATCACCCGGGACGTGAAGAAGCCGCGCGAGTCGTTGACGACGATCGGCGTCTTCTTGATCTGCCGGACCAGGTCGAAGGCGCGGGCCAGGGCCTCGTCGCCGGTCCGCTCGCCCTTGATGATCTCGACGAGGGGCATCTTGTCGACCGGCGAGAAGAAGTGCAGCCCGATGAAATCGGCCTGGCGCTGCACGCCCTCGGCGAGCGCGGTGATCGGGAGTGTCGAGGTGTTGGAGCACAGCAGTGCGTCCGGCGCGACGACCTGCTCGATCTCCTGGAACACCTTGTGCTTGAGCGCCGTGTCCTCGAAGACGGCCTCGATGACCGCGTCGCAGCCCGCGAGGTCCTGGACCTCGGCGGTGGGCGTGATGCGGGCGAGCAGCGCGTCCGCCTTCTCCTGGGTCGTACGGCCCCGGGAGACGGCCTTGGCGCACAGCTTCTCGGAGTAGGCCTTGCCCTTGAGGGCCGCCTCCGGGGAGACGTCCTTCAGGACGACGTCGATGCCCGCGCGGGCGCACGAGTAGGCGATGCCGGCGCCCATCATCCCAGCGCCCAGGACGGCCACCTTGCGGACCTGGCGGGGCTCGATGCCCTTCGGGCGGTTGGCGCCGGAGTTGACGGCCTGGAGGTCGAAGAAGAAGGCCTGGATCATGTTCTTCGACGTCTGACCGGCCGCCAGCTCCACGAAGTAGCGGGCCTCGATGACCTGGGCGGTCTCGAAGTCGACCTGGGACCCCTCGACGGCGGCGGCGAGGATGTTGCGCGGCGCCGGGTAGGGCGCGCCGCCCGTCTGCTTGCGCAGGTTGGCCGGGAAGGCGGGCAGGTTCGCCGCGAACTTGGGGTTGGCGGGGGTGCCGCCGGGGATGCGGTAGCCGGGCTTGTCCCACGGCTGCCGGGACTCCGGGTTGGCGTCGATGAAGGCGCGGGCCTTGGCGAGCAGCTCCTCCTGTGTGTCGGCCACTTCGTGGATCAGGCCGTTCTCCAGGGCACGGCGCGGGCTGTACTGGGTGCCCTGGAGGAGGACCTTGAGGAGGGCGTCCGCGATGCCCAGCAGGCGCACGGTACGGACCACGCCGCCGCCTCCGGGCAGCAGGCCGAGGGTGACCTCGGGGCAGCCGATCTTGGAGCCGGGCGCGTCGAGGGCGACACGGTGGTGGCAGGCCAGGGCGAGCTCGTAACCGCCGCCCAGGGCCGCGCCGTTGATCGCGGCGACGACCGGCTTGCCGAGCGTCTCGATGCGGCGCAGGTCGCGCTTGATCGCGAGGCCGCCTTCGAACAGGTCCTGCGCGGTCTCGGGCGTGACCCGGATCAGGTCGCGCAGGTCGCCGCCGGCGAAGAAGGTCTTCTTGGCGGAGGTGAAGATGATGCCGCGGACGGAGTCCTGCTCGGCCTCGAGACGGTCGGTGATCGCTGCAAGCGAGTCCCGGAACGCCTGGTTCATGGTGTTCGCGGACTGGGCGGGGTCGTCGAGGACGAGGGTGACGACACCGGTGTCGTCCTGTTCCCAGCGGATGGTGGTGCTCTCGGTCATGTCGGTTCTCCGTAGAAGTCTCTCGTTGCCGCTGGGGTCAGATGCGTTCGACGATCGTGGCGATGCCCATGCCGCCGCCGACGCACAGGGTGGCGAGGCCGTACCGCTTGTCCTGGCGCTCCAGTTCGTCGACGAGGGTGCCGAGGATCATCGCGCCGGTGGCGCCGAGCGGGTGGCCGAGGGCGATGGCGCCGCCGTTGACGTTGACCTTGTCCAGCGACAGGCCCATCTCCCGGACGAAGCGCAGGACGACGGCGGCGAAGGCCTCGTTGATCTCGACGAGGTCGATGTCGTCGATGGTCAGCCCGGCCTTGGCGAGCGCCTTGCGGGTGGCGGGCGCGGGGCCGGTGAGCATGATGGTGGGCTCGGAGCCGGAGACCGCAGCGGAGACGATCCGCGCGCGCGGGGTGAGGCCGTAGCGCTCGCCGACCTCCTTGGAGCCGATCGCGACGAGGGCGGCGCCGTCCACGATGCCGGAGGAGTTGCCCGCGTGGTGGACGTGGTCGATCTTCTCCACCCAGTGGTACTTCTGCAGGGCCACGGCGTCGAAGCCGCCCAGGTCGCCGATGTCGGCGAACGACGGCTTCAGCTTGGCCAGCGAGTCGGCGGTGGTGCCGGGGCGCACATGCTCGTCGTGGTCGAGGACGACCAGGCCGTTGCGGTCCTTCACGGGCACGAGCGAGCGTTCGAAGCGGCCGTCCTTCCACGCGGTGGCCGCCCGCTCCTGCGAGAGGGCCGCGTACTCGTCGACGTCCCGACGGGAGAAGCCCTCGACCGTGGCGATCAGGTCGGCGCTGATGCCCTGCGGTACGAAGTTGACGGCGAGGTTGGTCATCGGGTCGTTGAACCAGGCGCCCCCGTCCGAGGCCATCGGCACCCGGGACATCGACTCGACACCGCCCGCGAGAACGAGGTCCTCCCAGCCGGAACGCACCTTGGCGGCGGCCGTGTTGACGGCCTCCAGGCCGGACGCACAGAAGCGGTTCTCCTGCACGCCCGCCACCGTGTCCGGCAGTCCCGCGGCGACGGCGGCGATCCGGGCGATGTCGGAGCCCTGGTCGCCGACCGGGCCGACGACGCCGAGCACGATGTCGTCGATGGCGGCGGGGTCGAGGCTCGGGAAGCGGTCGCGGAGCTCGTGGATGAGCCCGACGACCAGGTCGATGGGCTTGGTGCCGTGCAGGGCGCCGTTCGCCTTGCCGCGTCCGCGCGGGGTGCGGATCGCGTCGTACACGTACGCTTCGGTGGTCACTGGGGAAGCCTTTCGATGAGGGTTTGTCGAGGTGGCGGGGGCTGCGGGGGCTGCGGGCAGCGGACGCCGGGTCAGGTGCCGGGCTCCGTCAGTCCGGGTACGTCCCAGTCGCGGGCCACCTCCGCGGTGTCGGCGCCCGGCTGTGCGGGTCCGCTGCGGACGGCGGTCGGGGTGGCGGAGAACCGGGGCGCGGGGGCGGGCTGGGTGATGCCGCCGTGGTCGGTGAAGGTGCCGCGGGCGGCGAGGTGCGGATGGTGCGGTGCCTCACGCAGTGAGAGGACGGGGGCCACGCATGCGTCGGAGCCCTCGAAGACGGCCGTCCACTCCTGCCTGGTACGGGTCTTGAAGCGGGCGGCGACCGTCTCGCGCAGCTCGGCCCAGCGGGTGACGTCCTTGCGGGCCGGGGCCTGGTCCGCGATGCCCAGCAGGTGCACGAACTCGTCGTAGAACTGCTGCTCCAGGGCGCCGACCGCCATGTACTGGCCGTCGGCCGTCTCGTACGTGCCGTAGAAGGGGCAGCCGCCGTCGAGGAGGTTGGCGCCGCGCCGGTCCTGCCAGCCGTCGGCGGCGAGCATGCCGTGGATCATCGCGGCGAGGTGCGAGGCGCCGTCCACGATGGCGGCGTCGATGACCTGGCCGGTTCCGGTGGCGCGGGCGTGGTGGAGGGCGGCGAGGACGCCGACGACGAGGTAGAGGGAGCCGCCCGCGTAGTCGCCGACCAGGTTGGCGGGCACGGCCGGGGGTTCGCCGGGGCGGCCGATCATGCCGAGGGTGCCGGTGAGCGCGATGTAGGCGATGTCGTGGCCGGCGCGGGGGGCGAGGGGGCCGTCCTGGCCCCAGCCGGTCATGCGGCCGTAGACGAGCGCCGGGTTGCGGGCGTGGCAGGCCTCGGGGCCGACACCGAGGCGCTCGGCGACGCCGGGGCGGTAGCCCTCGATCAGGATGTCGGCGCGCGCTGCCAGGTCCAGGACGCGGGCCGGGCCGTCCGGTGACTTGAGGTCGACGATCACTGAGCGTTTGTTGCGGTTGGTGACGTCGTGGACGGGGTCGATGGCGAGTCCGGCGCCGCCCGGGCGGTCGACGCGGACGACGTCGGCACCGAGGTCCGCGAGAAGCATGGCGGCGAAGGGGCCGGGGCCGATCCCGGCCAGCTCGACCACGCGTACGCCGGTGAGCGGGCCGTGCGGTGGCGTCTTTGCCATGGTCATCCAGCCCCCTGTGCTGTGACACAACTGATGTAACACCGGTGATGGTAAGAACACGTTTCAGTGGACACAAGGCCTGGGGCGAGCAAGCGCTTAGCCACGCGCTGCGGAGCTGGTGAGCGCCGGCGCCGTCAGTGTCCGTCCAGCTCCGCTATCAGGCGCTTGGGTGCGATGGCGCGGTAGCTCTCCTCCACCCAGTCGCAGAGCAGTTCCGCGCTGGGGGCGCCCTTCTGCTCCAGGGGGATGCGCACCCAGCCGGACCTGCCCAGGCCGTACCCCGCGGCCTCAGCGCCGGGCGACGTGAGGGCGTGGGCGTGGCTCGTCTCGTCCTTCAGCTTGACCGTGAGGCCCAGGGGGTAGCTGCCGTCGTCCACGCCGAGGAAGACGAACACCTTCTTGTTGACCTTGGCGACACTCTCACCCCATGGGAACTCCTCCCCCGCACCGGGCAGCCCGAGCGCGAACTCGCGCACTTTCTCCCACTTCTTCAGGGCGTTCGCGGGTACGGCCACCGTCCACCTCCGGCCTCGTCGTCGGGCTGCGCACCCCTCACGCTAGCCTCAGCCACCGACAGCGGCGCGGGCTGAGGAGCGAGAGGTGTCATGAGCAGGTTGAACAGGACGGAACGTCCGTACGACATCGTGCTCTTCGGAGCCACGGGCTTCGTCGGGACGCTCACGGCGGAGTATCTCGCCGCCCATGCGCCGAAGGACCTGCGCTGGGCGCTCGCCGGCCGCAGCGAACTGAAGCTGGCCCGGCTGCGGGAGCGGCTGCGGGAACAGGCACCGGGCGGCGCGGAGATCGGGGTGCTGCGGGCCGATGTGTCCGAACCTGCCTCGCTGCGCCGGCTCGCCGAGCACGCGCGCGTGGTGGCCACCACGGTGGGTCCCTATGTGACGTACGGCGAGGAACTCGTCGCGGCCTGCGCGGACACCGGCACCGACTATCTCGACCTGTCGGGCGAGCCCGAGTTCGTCGATCTGACGTACGTCCGCCATGACGCACGCGCGCGTGAGACGGGTGCCCGGCTGGTGCACGCCTGCGGTTTTGACTCGGTGCCGCACGACCTGGGCGTGTACTTCACGGTCCGGCAGCTGCCGCAGGGCGTGCCGCTGACGGTGGACGGGTTCGTGACCGCCGACGCGGCCTTCTCGGGCGGCACGTTCGCCTCCGCGCTGAACCAGTTCTCACGGGCCCGGCAGATGACGGCCGCCGCACGGGACCGCCGGCGCCACGAGCCGCGGCTGATGGGGCGGCGGGCGGCCACGCCGACGGGTGCTCCGCGGTTCGCCCCGGAGGTGGGCGCCTGGGCGCTGCCGCTGCCGACCATCGACCCGCAGATCGTGCGCCGTTCGGCGCGGTCACTGGACCGGTACGGCCCCGACTTCCGCTACCGGCACTACGCGGCCGTACGGCATCTGCCCGTCGCCGTCGGCGGCGTGGCGGCCGTCGGTGCGCTCGCCGCGGCCGCCCAACTGCCGTCCGCACGGCGCTGGTTGTCCGACCGGCTGAAGCCCGGGGAGGGGCCGAGCGCCGAGAAGCGGGCGAGGAGCTGGTTCTCCGTGCGCTTCGTCGGCGAGGGCGGCGGCCGACGGGTGTTCACCGAGGTCGCGGGCGGTGATCCCGGGTACGGGGAGACGGCGAAGATGTTCGCCGAGTCGGCGCTGTCCCTGGCCTTCGACGACCTGCCGCCGACGGCCGGTCAGGTCACCACGGCGGCGGCGATGGGCGATGCGCTGACCGAGCGGCTGCGCGCAGCGGGGATCACGTTCCGGGTGGCCGCCAGCCGGTGACCCGGTCCTGCCGGGGCCAGTCCTAGAACGACCACTCGGCCAGCGTGTAGATCATCCCGCCGATCCAGGCGAGCCCGGCGAGGACGGCCAGCAGCAGCGCGAGCGTCACGGCCCGCTCGACGGGCCGGCTGGGGTGGGCGAGGGGCTTGGGGGCACGGTGCGTCGTCATACGGCACAGCCTGCCGATCATGCCGGCGCACCGGATATCCGTACTGGTACTCAGGCGGGAGTGAGTAGGTGGCCGTTCAGCCGGCGACGGCCTCCCGCAGTGCCCGCCGGCACAGGGAGTCCGCGCGACGGGTCGACTCCGGCAGCCGGTAACGCGGGGTCAGCCGCAGCACATGCGCGCAGGCCGTGTCCAGGTCGACGCGGTGACCGACGGACACGAAGACCGGCTTGACGCCGTCCTGGGTGCGCAGGGCGCGGCCGACCTCCTCCCTGCCCGCCAGCAGCGGAGACGACGATCCACGCCGGGGCTCCGGGTCGTCGTAGGTGAAGGTGAACGGGTTCTTGGCGACGCCGATCGTGGGCAGGCCGGTCAGGACGCCGAGGTGGCTGGCCAGGCCGAAGCGGCGCGGGTGGGCCAGTCCGTAGCCGTCGCAGACCACCAGGCCGGGCGGACAGGGCAGGGCCTCGAGGGCCGCCAGGACGGTGGGGATCTCACGAAAGGCGAGCAGGCCGGGCACGTACGGGAAGGAGATCCGTCCGACGGCCGTGCCCTCGGCGGCGACCGCGAGGGTGGCTTCGTCCAGCACGACGGCCGCGGCCGCCACCGCGTCCCGCTCGTCGTCGTAGGCGACGTCGACGCCGGTCACATGACCCGTTCCCGGCGGCGGCCCCGGCTCGTCCAGCACCACCCGCTCGCGCAACTCGTCCTGCACCGCGCGGGCCTGTTCCTCGGTCGCGGGCCAGCCCGCCGGAATGCGTACGGTCGTCATGGTGGGGACGAGAGTACGGGGCAGGCGACCGGCGACCGGATACCGGGCCGGTCACTTGCCGAGGGCGCG
Source organism: Streptomyces sp. KR55 (assembly GCF_052245645.1). Classification (NCBI taxonomy): domain Bacteria; kingdom Bacillati; phylum Actinomycetota; class Actinomycetes; order Kitasatosporales; family Streptomycetaceae; genus Streptomyces; species Streptomyces sp. KR55. Next base: position 7,590 of record NZ_JBQQCE010000362.1, read on the forward strand.
CTTCAGCTGCTGCTTGTTCATGTCCGAACGGCCATGGATGTTGCGCTGCTTGGCCTCCTCGTACAGCTGGTCGTAGGTGGGGCCCTCAGACCCCTTGCCGGATCGCTGACCGCCCCGCTTGCCGGACGACTTGTCCTGGGTCGAGGTGCGGCTCGCGGTCGTCGACTCGCCGGACCGGGCACGTTCCTTGTTGACCGTCCGCGCCGCGATCTCCTTGGCGCGTCCCGTGCTCTCTCCCCGGTCCTGCGCGCTCTCCTTGATGTGCTCGTACTGGCGTTCCCGCTTGGAGCTCGAGCCGCGTGGCATGTCCGCTCACTCCTCTCGCGTCGTGCGAAACGAGTACCCCCATCCCGGGCGCATGCGGCACGCGCGGCGCGGTCAGCTCTCCAGACGGGCGACGCGGCCCCGCTCCCCGGCGGCCCAGCAGCCCAGATCGGCCGTACAGTCCACGGTGTCGTACGAGCCCGGGTCGACCGTGCGCCAGGTGCGGCCGGCGTCCGTGGTCAGGTCCGTCCCCGTCGGGCCGACCGCGAGGGCGGCCGCGCGGCTGTACGGGAGCCACGCGACGCCGGAGCGGTAGGCGGGCGGGGGTGCAGTGGCGGGGCGCCAGGTGCGGCCACTGTCGGAGGAATGTGCCGCGGCTTGCGGAGACGTCTGGTCGGGCCGGTAGTCGCCGCCCACCGCCAGGCCGTGCACACGGTTCCGGAAGGCGAGCGCGAAGACCCCGCGGGCCGGGTCGCCCGCCGGGAGCGGCATGTCGGTGGCCGTCCAGGTCAGCCCGCGGTCGGCGGAGTGCAGCACGCGCGCGCGTGCGCCCCCTCCGGTGGCCAGCCAGACGTCCCGCGACCCTGCGGAGACCAGACACTGCCCGCTCGCGGCGAACCCGGCCTCACCCGTCAGGGCGGGCGGCATCCCTGCATCGGGCAGCACCGTCCAGGAGCGCCCGCCGTCACTCGTGGACAGGATCCGGAACCTGCCGTCCACGGGGTCGCTCATCGCGAGGCCGTGGCGGCTGTCGAAGAAGGTCATGCAGTCGTAGAAGGCCCGCGCGTCGGTGTTGCGGAAGGACTCCGTCCAGGTCAGCCCTCCGTCGTCGGTGCGGTACACGCGGGAGGCCTCGCCCTCACCGATGGCCAGCACCACGGCGCGCCGCGCGTCGAACGCCTCGATGTCCCGGAACTGCAGATCGCCGGCGCCGTCCGGCGAGACGTTCCGCCAGCTCGCCCCGCCGTCCGTCGTGCGCAGTATGGTCCCGCCCGTTCCTGACACCCAGGCGACCTTCCGGCTGACGGCCGCCAGGCCCCGGAAGCGCACGTCGGGGGTTCCGCTGTCCTTGAGTTCCCAGTGTGGCGCCCGGTGTTCCGGCTCGTGCGCCTGTGCCGGTACGGCCGTCAGGGCGGCCAGCGCCGCCCCGCACACCAGGCCCGCGACCACCGCCCGGCCCGTATGCCCCGCCCGTGTCCCCCGTGCCGTCCGCCGCGTGCTCCCCAAGCGCCTCATGGCGGGCGAAGCTAGCCCACCGCCCCGGCGCCGTCCAGAGGGCCGGGAACCGGCCCCGTCGCCCCGCACGCGATGGGGCACGGTGACGGACGTCACTCCGCACCGGTGTGCACGGACGCGCCGATTCCGTCGTCTCACCCAGTGCCCGGCCTCATCCCCGGAAGTCCGTTCCGCCGTCACAAGGGAGCAAGGCGTTGTCCACCGTCATCGAGCAGGCCGTCGAGGCCCGCCTCGTCGCCGCCGCGCCGCGGATGCAGAGCATCCCCGCGACACTGTGCTACGACACGAGCGATCCGTTCGCCATCCGTATGACCTTCCCGGCCCAGGCCACGCTGGAGGGCGAGGAGGTCTGCTGGACCTTCTCCCGCGAGCTGCTCGCGGCCGGCCTCCACGACCCCGAGGGCCACGGCGACGTACGCGTGCGGCCGTACGGCTACGACCGCACCGTGCTGGAGTTCCACGCCGCCGAGGGCACCGCCGTCGTCCACGTCCGCTCGGGCGAACTGCGCCGGTTCCTGCAGGCGACGCGCGTTCTGGTGCCCGAGGGCCTGGAGCACGCGTACCTGGACCTGGACCACGACCTCGCGGAGCTGATGCGGGACGCCTGCTGAACAGTCCGGCTGACTCCGGCTAACGGCTGCGGCCGAGCAGCGAGTTGAGCTCGCCGTAGTCCAGACCGCCGACCAGCGACTCGTACGTCCCCGCGTCCAGCAGCTCCCGCGCGGCGCGGCGGACGACGGCGTGCGCGGCCTGGGCCAGGCCGGCCCCCACGCTCACGCGCGCGACCCCGAGCGCGGCCAGTTCGGTCACCGGCGGCGCGCCGGGTCCGGCCATCACGTTCAGCGGACCGTCGACACCGCCGGCGAGCAGCTTCACGGTCCCCGGATCGACGGCCCCGGGGACGAAGATGCCGTCCGCGTCCGCGGCGAGGTAGGCGGCGGCCCGCTCCAGCGTGTGTTCCACTCCCCCGACACCCCTCAGGAACGTGTCGACCCGGGCGTTCACGAACAACGGCACGCCTGCCCCGTCCGCGGCCTCGCGCGCGGCGCCGATCCGCTCGGCCTGCTCGGCCACCGGCCGCAGCGGCCCCTGTCCCGCCTCGTGCAGCGCATCCTCGATGTTGACCCCGACCGCTCCGGCCGCGAGCACCGCCCGG
>NZ_JBQQCE010000363.1:0-10130 GCF_052245645.1 Streptomyces sp. KR55
AATCGCGGGCGGCACGGGAAGCATGGCCGCCGCGCCGACTCCCGCTCCGACCGTCGCCGACGCGTTCGCCGCGCCAGCCACGAGCTTGTCCGCGAGCTGCTCGGGCCCGAGGCCCGGGAACTGCCTGCGCAGTGTCGCAAGGTCCCGTACGGGGATCCGCGGGGCGATCTCGATGATCCGGTCGGCGAGATACGCCAGGCCCGCCCTGGCGCCGCTGCCGCTCTTGGCGGCGCCGGCCTTGGCCAGGTCCCTGGCCCTGTCCCGGATCACCGCCGCCCGCCGCCTGGCGACGGGGGTGGGACCCTGAGCCGGTACCGGGAGGTCGGCCCGGTCACCGGCCGGTTCGAGCGAGGCTGACTCCGCAGGGACCGGCAGTCCCGTACCGGAGGAGCCTCGCTCGTCGTCACGCACGCCGTGAGGGCCGTCGGACGGCCCCGAGTCCGCTCCCCAGTGGAAGCGGCGCTTCCGAGGTGGGGTCGAGCCAGTCACGGCCGACCCCGCCTCAGTCGCAGTCGCGGCAGATCGGCTGACCGTTCTTCTCCCGGGCCAGCTGGCTGCGGTGGTGCACCAGGAAGCAGCTCATGCAGGTGAACTCGTCCTGCTGCTTCGGCAGCACACGGACCGCCAGTTCCTCGTTCGAGAGGTCGGCGCCGGGAAGCTCCAGGCCCTCGGCGGCCTCGAATTCGTCGACGTCGACCGCCGAGGCGGACTTGTCGTTCCTCCTGGCCTTCAGCTCTTCCAGGCTGTCCGAGTCGACGTCGTCGTCGGTCTTGCGTGGGGTGTCGTAGTCGGTTGCCATGTCGCTCTCCCCCTCCGGGTGTCTGCGGTGTCTCCAGCGCACGTAACGCGTGAGAGGCCGGACTTGTGCCCGACCCGAGGCGGAGATTTTGCCTCACATCAAGGTCTGTTACTCAATCGACACCCAACCGGACTCCTCACGAGTGATCGGCTTGGATGGCGATCGGGACCGTACACGGTCCGAATGTCGCACTTCAAAGGGGCCTCATCGTGTACTTCCCGTGATCAAGCCCCCGGAAAACCCGGATTTTCTGGGCTTTCCGGCAGCTCATTGATCACAGAGAGTAGATGGCCTGAAAATCGCCCTTGTGATCGATCACACATGGGACAGCCGGATGGGTGCCCCGAAAATTCCGCGCAAAGCGAACATTCCTCGGGTGTGTCGGGCCCATGGTCTCAGATCGGGAAGGTGACCCGCATCACGAGCCCTCCGCCCTCCCGGGGCTGCGCCGCGATATGCCCGCCGTGCGCCCGGGCCACGGACCGGACGATGGACAGGCCGAGGCCGACACCCTTGTCGCTCCCCGTGCGCTCGGTACGCAGTCTCCGGAACGGTTCGAAGAGGTTGTCGATCTCGTACGCCGGCACCACCGGCCCGGTGTTCGCGACGACCAGGACGGCCTGCCCGTGCTGGATCTCCGTGGTGACCTCCACCCAGCCGCCCTCGGGGATGTTGTAGCGCACGGCGTTCTGCACGAGGTTCAGGGCGATCCGCTCCAGCAGGACGCCGTTGCCCTGGATGACCGCGCGCTCGCGCTTGCCGCGGATCTGCACGCCCTTGGCGTGCGCCTCGGCGTGCACCTGGTCGATGGCCTGCGTGGCCACCTCGGCGAGGTCCACCGGCTTGCGCTCGACGATCTGGTTGTCGCTGCGGGCGAGCAGCAGCAGCCCCTCGACGAGCTGTTCGCTGCGCTCGTTGGTGGCCAGCAGCGTCTTGCCGAGCTGCTGCAGCTCCATGGGCGCGCTCGGATCGGACAGGTGCACCTCGAGGAGCGTGCGGTTGATCGCCAGCGGGGTGCGCAGTTCGTGCGAGGCGTTGCCGACGAAGCGCTGCTGGGCGGTGAAGGCCCGCTGCAGCCGCTCCAGCATGTCGTCGAAGGTGTCGGCCAGCTCCTTCAGCTCGTCGTCCGGTCCGTCCAGCTCGATCCGGCGGGACAGATCCGAGCCGGCCACCGCGCGCGCGGTGCGGGTGATCCGGCCCAGCGGCGACAGGACACGGCCGGCCATGGCGTAGCCGAAGGCGAAGGCGATCACGGCGAGCCCGAGGAGCGCCAGGAGCGAGCGGCTGAGCAGATTGTCCAGGGCGTGCTGGCGCTGCTCGTTGACGCAGTCGTTCATGGCGTGGTTGAGCTCGGTGGCGGTCGGCTGCGACGGGAAGTTGCAGGCCTCGCTCGCCACCTGGCCGGAGAGGATCTTGAAGGGCAGGTCACTGCCCACGTTCAGCGCGTTCGCCGCCAGCAGGTAGATGATCGACAGCAGCAGGATGCCGGCGATCAGGAACATGCCGCCGTACAGCAGCGTGAGCCTTATCCGGATGGTCGGGCGCAGGATCGGGAACGGGGGTGGCTTCCTGGGGTCCCAGGTGGGCTTCGGGGGCGCCTGGGGAGGCGCGGGGTTCGCTGCCACGGTCGATCAGATCCGGTAGCCGGAGCCCGGGACGGTGACGATGACGGGCGGCTCGCCCAGTTTGCGGCGCAGGGTCATGACGGTCACGCGCACCACGTTCGTGAACGGGTCGGTGTTCTCGTCCCAGGCCTTCTCCAGGAGCTGTTCCGCGGAGACGACGGCGCCCTCGCTGCGCATCAGCACCTCCAGGACGGCGAACTCCTTGGGCGCGAGCTGGACCTCCTTGCCGTCCCGGAAGACCTCGCGGCGGTTCGGGTCGAGCTTGATCCCGGCGCGCTCCAGGACGGGCGGCAGCGGCACGCTGGTGCGCCGGCCGAGGGCACGCACGCGTGCCGTCAGCTCGCTGAACGCGAAGGGCTTGGGGAGATAGTCGTCGGCGCCGATCTCCAGGCCCTCCACCCGGTCGCTGACGTCGCCGGACGCCGTGAGCATCAGCACGCGCGTGGGCATGCCGAGCTCGACGATCTTGCGGCAGACGTCGTCGCCGTGCACCAGGGGGAGGTCGCGGTCGAGGACGACCACGTCGTAGTCGTTGACGCCGATGCGCTCCAGGGCGGCCGCACCGTCGTACACGACGTCGACGGCCATGGCCTCCCGGCGCAGTCCGGTGGCCACCGCATCGGCGAGCAGTTGCTCGTCCTCGACGACGAGTACGCGCACGTCGCTTGTCCTTCCTGTGTCCACCCGCGTAGCGCCTGAGCACGCGCGGGCAGGGGTCTTCGGGGGTGTGTTGACCTCCATCCTGCCCTTTTCGGCCATAAGTGGGCAGTAAGACGGGAGAGCGGGCACCGCGCGGACCCTGCCCGAAGCCCGCGCGGAGGGGCTGCCGGATCCGGGAATGCGAGATTTTCTCCTCCGGTTGAGGTTTCCGCGGAAGGGAGCGGGGGGAGGACCGAATACACCCCGCGATCACGCTCTGCTTGTGCCGCAGCACCATGCGGTACGCCGCGGTCCGCTTTCCGCAGAGTGGGCGTGGGTGTCCGGCACCGTCGCCGCCCAGCAGGGCAGCGCTGGGCACCCACAGACGTGATCGCCCCTTCCGAACGGCACACCCCCGTGCCACCGACCCACGACCCAGGACGAGGGGGCGCAGCATGGACGCTTTCACCGCAGGACTTCTGCAGCGCATAAGGGCGACCGAGTCCGACCTGACGCGGGCTCGTGACGAGGGCGACGACTTCCTCGTCGAGGTGGAGCAGGGCGAGCTCGACGACCTGCGCCGTCTCGCCGCCGAGCATGGCGTGGAAGTCGGCGCGTCCGGCGTCTGACCGGCTCACACGTACGACAGCGGGCCCCGGTGAATCCATCGCCGGGGCCCGCTGCAGTTTTTTGGCTCGTCAGTCGTGCCAGGCGCCGAAGTCCTCCAGGAGCCGCTGGAGGGGCTCGAAGACGCCCGGGGTGCCCGCTACCGTCAGGTCGCGTGACGGGCGCTCTCCGGGGCGTCCGCCGGTCAGCGCGCCCGCCTCCCGGGCGATCAGGTCGCCGGCCGCGAAGTCCCAGGCGTTCAGTCCGCGCTCGTAGTAGCCGTCGAGGCGGCCCGCGGCGACGTCGCACAGGTCGACGGCGGCCGATCCGCTGCGCCGGATGTCGCGCAGGAGCGGGATCAGCCTGCGAGCCACGTCGGCCTGGTGGGTGCGGACCTCGGTGACGTAGTTGAACCCGGTGGAGACCAGGGCCTGGTCCAGGGGCGGCGCCGGGCGGCAGGCGAGGATGCGCTCGCCGTCCCAGGCACCGGTGGCCCAGGCGCCGCCGCCGCGGATCGCACCGTAGGTCTCGCCACGCATCGGGGCCGCGACGACCCCGACGACGGTCTCGCCGTCCTGTTCGGCCGCGATGGAGACGGCCCAGGTCGGCAGCCCGTAGAGGTAGTTGACCGTGCCGTCGAGCGGGTCGATCACCCAGCGGATGCCGCTGCTGCCCTCGCTGGAGGCGCCCTCCTCGCCGAGGAAGCCGTCGTCAGGGCGGTGGCCGGAGATCAAGTCGGTGATCAGCTTCTCCGCCGCGATGTCCATCTCCGTCACCACGTCGATGGGGCTCGACTTGGTGGCGGCGACCGCGAGGTCGGCCGGACGCCCGTCCCGCAGCAGCTCGCCGGCCCGGCGGGCGGCCTCCCGGGCAAGCTGGAGCAGGTCCGTGTGCAGCGTGTCGGTCACGGTGCTCCTCACGCGTAGGGGCTGTCGGCGCCCGCGGCGGCGGGGCGGGGCGTGCGGGCCGGGCAACAGCCCACCGGGCAGAGGTTGTGGCTCGCGCCGAGGACGCCCAGGGCGCAGGGGGTGACCTCCTGGCCGCGCTCGACGGCGGCGCGCTCCAGGACGAGGTCGCGGACCGCGGCGGCGAACCGCGGGTCGGCACCGACGGTGGCCGAGCGGCGCACCGGCAGGCCCAGTTCCTCGGCCTTGGCGTTGGCCTCCGTGTCGAGGTCGTAGAGGACCTCCATGTGGTCGGAGACGAAGCCGATGGGGGCCATCACCACGGCCGGGACGCCCGCGGCGTGGCACTCCTCGAGGTGGTCGCAGATGTCGGGCTCCAGCCATGGGATGTGCGGGGCGCCGGAGCGCGACTGGTAGACCAGCTGCCAGGGGTGGTCGACGCCGGTGCGCTCGCGGACGGCGTCAGCGATCAGCTGCGCGACGTCCAGGTGCTGCTTGACGTACGCGCCGCCGTCGCCGTGGTCCTCGACGGGGCCGGAGCTGTCCGCGGCGGAATTCGGGATGGAGTGTGTGGTGAACGCGATGTGCGCCCCGTCCCGGACGTCCTCGGGGAGGTCTGCCAGCGACCTGAGGACGCCCTCGATCATGGGCTCAATGAAGCCTGGGTGATTGAAGTAGTGCCGCAGCTTGTCGATCTTCGGCAGCGGCAGGCCCTCGGCATCCAGGGCGGCGAGCGAGTCGGCGAGGTTCTCGCGGTACTGCCGACAGCCCGAGTACGACGCGTAGGCGCTGGTGGCCAGGACCAGAATGCGGCGGCGGCCGTCGCGGACCATCTCGCGCAGGGTGTCCGTGAGGTACGGGGCCCAGTTGCGGTTGCCCCAGTAGATCGGCAGGTCCAGGCCGTGGTCCGCGAAGTCCTTGCGGAGGGCGTCCAGCAGGGCGCGGTTCTGGTCGTTGATCGGGCTGACCCCGCCGAACAGGAAGTAGTGCTGCCCGACTTCCTTCAGGCGTTCCTTGGGGATGCCGCGCCCGCGCGTCACGTTCTCCAGGAACGGGACCACGTCGTCCGGCCCCTCGGGGCCGCCGAACGAGAGCAGGAGCAAGGCGTCGTAGGGGGTGGCATCGAGCGCGTCTGGCATGAGTCGATCCTGCCACCCGGCACTGACAGCCGGGAAACGGCGGGTGACCGACGTGTTCCCGGCCTCATCCCGGGGTGTCTCGGACTGCAGCCGACTCGTAAGCTGTATCAGCCACCTTTATGCCTTACCGCAGCCGTATCGGCCCGTCACCCTGGCCGACACGCCGTACCGAGCCGCCGGAGACCCAGTGCCCAGCCCCTATCGCGCCCTGTTCGCCGCCCCAGGCTCCAAGGGCTTCTCCGCCGCGGGATTCCTAGGCCGTATGCCGCTGTCGATGATGGGCATCGGCGTCGTCACGATGGTCTCGCAGCTCACCGGGCGGTACGGGCTGGCGGGTGCGTTGTCGGCCACGATCGCGCTGGCGGCCGCGGTGGCGGGCCCGCAGGTCTCGCGCCTCGTGGACCAGTACGGGCAGCGGCGGGTGCTCCGCCCGGCGACCCTGATCGCGCTGCTGGGCGCGGCCGGGCTGTTGCTCGCCGCGCACTACAGGTGGCCGGACTGGCTGCTGTTCGTGTTCTGCGTGGCCATCGGCTGCGTGCCGAGCATCGGCGCGATGATCCGGGCACGCTGGGCCGCTCTGTATCGCGGCACGCCGCAACTGCACACCGCGTACTCCTTCGAGTCCGTGGTGGACGAGATCTGTTTCATCTTCGGGCCGATCATCTCCATCGGCCTGTCCACGGCGTGGTTCCCGGAGGCCGGCCCGCTGCTGGCCGCCTGCTTCCTCGCGGCCGGTGTCTTCTGGCTGACCGCTCAGCGGGCCACCGAGCCCGCGCCGCACCCGCGCGAGCGGCACGGCGGGGGCAGCGCGCTGCGCTCACCCGGTCTGCAGGTCCTGGTGACCACCTTCGTGGCGACCGGGGCGATCTTCGGGGCGGTCGACGTGGTCACGGTGGCCTTCGCCGAGGAGCAGGGCCACAAGGGCGCCGCGAGCGTCGTTCTCGCGGTGTACGCACTGGGCTCCTGTGTGGCGGGAGCCGTTTTCGGGCTGCTGCACTTCAAGGGGGCGCCCGAACCTCGCTGGCTCCTGGGCGTCTGCGCCATGGCCGTGAGTATGATCCCCCTCCTACTGGTCGGAAACTTGCCGTTTCTGGCCGTGGCGCTCTTCGTCGCGGGCCTGTCCATCGCTCCCACGATGATCACGACGATGTCCCTGATCGAAGAGCACGTACCACGCGCGCAACTGACCGAGGGCATGACCTGGGTGAGTACCGGGCTCGCGGTGGGGGTCGCCCTCGGCTCCTCCGTGGCCGGCTGGGTGATCGACGCGGCCGGTGCGCGCTCCGGGTACGGGGTTCCGGCGGTGGCCGGGGCCGTCGCGGTCGCGGTCGGTTTCCTCGGGTACCGCCGGCTCAAGCAGCCGGCTCCGGGTCGGGGAGGCACCGTTGAGCAGCACAGCGAGCGGGAAGAACGACACGTGGCGTAACTGGGGCGGCACGGTCACCGCCCGGCCCGTACGGGAGGTCATGCCCGCCTCCGTGGAGGAGCTGTCCGCGGCGGTGGCGCGGGCTGCAGAGGACGGCCTGAAGGTGAAGGCGGTCGGTACCGGCCACTCGTTCACGTCGATCGCCGCGACCGACGGTGTGTTGATCCGCCCTCAACTGTTGACGGGCATACGCAACATTGACCGGGATGCCGGCACCGTCACGGTCGAGGCGGGCACGCCGCTCAAGAGGCTCAACATGGCCCTGGCCCGTGAGGGCCTGTCGCTGAGCAACATGGGCGACATCATGGAGCAGACGGTCTCCGGGGCCACCAGCACCGGCACTCACGGCACAGGCCGTGAGTCGGCGTCGATCGCCGCCCAGATCAAGGCCCTGGAGCTGGTCACGGCCGACGGTTCGGTGCTCACCTGCTCCGAGAAGGAGAACCCGGAGGTCTTCGCCGCCGCCCGCATCGGCCTCGGCGCGCTGGGCATCGTCACCGCGATCACCTTCGCCGTGGAGCCGATCTTCCTGCTGACCGCCCGCGAGGAGCCGATGAGCTTCGACCGGGTCACCAGCACCTTCGACGAACTCTGGGCCGAGAACGAGCACTTCGAGTTCTACTGGTTCCCGCACACCGGCAACACCAACACCAAACGCAACAACCGCAGCGCCGGCCCCGAGCGGCCGGTGGGGCAGCTCAAGGGCTGGTTCGAGGACGAGTTCCTCTCCAACGGCGTCTTCCAGGTGGCCAACTGGGTCGGCCGCGCGGCGCCGGCCACGATCCCGGCGATCGCCCAGATCTCCAGCAAGGCCCTGTCCGCACGCACCTACACGGACATCCCCTACAAGGTCTTCACGTCCCCGCGCCGGGTGCGCTTCGTCGAGATGGAGTACGCCGTCCCGCGCGAGGCCGTCGTCGAGACGCTGCGCGAGCTGAAGGCGATGGTCGACCGCTCACGCCTGCGGATCAGCTTCCCCGTCGAGGTGCGCACCGCCCCGGCCGACGACATCACGCTGTCCACGGCATCGGGCCGGGACACCGCGTACATCGCCGTCCACATGTTCCAAGGCACCCCCTATCAGGCGTACTTCACAGCCGCCGAGCGAATCTTCACCGCGCATGAGGGGCGACCCCACTGGGGCAAGGTGCACAGCCGGGACGCGGAGTACTTCGCCCGGGCCTACCCGCGCTTCGGCGAGTTCACGGCGCTGCGGGATCGGCTTGACCCGGAACGGCGGTTCCAGAACGACTACTTGCGGAGGGTTCTGGGGTCGTAGCGGGCGTGGTGGCCTGCGTCTGGACAGTCACCGGTGCCGCCCTCGGACCCGGACACGCACCGACGAAACCGCCGGTTCCGTTTCTGGTGAATCCGTGAAGTACGCCACGTTCGTGATCGAGAAATCCGGTCGGCGGCGGCCAAGTACGGCCCCCGGGACGAAGTTGGGCGGCGCGGCAATCCACGCACGTGGTCCGAATGGAGTACTGTTGCGAGCCCTGGGTCCGGTCTCCCGCCAGGGTGTCCGGGGCCTTCAAGGACCGCCGGGAGGGGGCTTGTTGCACAGGGTGACGGATTTTGTCACTTAGCGTTGCGAATAGGTAACCGTGCCATAACGGCGATCCAGGGCCAGCGCCCGACACGCCGGGCAACTCGGCAAGGTTGTGGCAGGCTGCACCCGGGCAGGCCACACTCGACTAGCGGAAGCAGCGACGCACGTGACGTCGGCAGGCACCACCCGGGAGGTCCCCATGCCCGAACTGCGTGTCGTGGCCGTCTCGAATGACGGCACACGGCTGGTGCTGAAGGCTGCGGACAGCACGGAGTACACGCTTCCGATTGACGAACGGCTCCGCGCCGCCGTGCGCGGCGACCGTCCCCGCCTCGGCCAGATCGAGATCGAGGTGGAGAGCCATCTCCGCCCGCGAGACATCCAGGCGCGGATACGTGCAGGTGCGACCGCGGAAGAGGTCGCCCAGATGGCCGGCATCCCCGTCGATCGCGTACGGCGGTTCGAGGGCCCCGTGTTGGCCGAGCGTGCCTTCATGGCCGAGCGCGCCCGCAAGACACCGGTGCGTCGCCCCGGCGAGAACTCCGGCCCGTTGCTCGGTGAGGCCGTGCAGGAACGGCTGATGCTGCGCGGCGCCGAAAAGGACACCGTGCAGTGGGACTCCTGGCGCCGCGACGACGGCACCTGGGAGGTCCTGCTCGTCTACCGCGTCGCGGGCGAGCCGCACTCGGCGAGCTGGACGTACGACCCGCCCCGGCGGCTCGTCCAGGCCGTCGACGACGAGGCGCGTTCGCTGATCGGCGAGTCCGACGACCTCGGCACGCCCGAGCCCAGCTTCCCCTTCGTCCCGCGTATCGCCCGGCTGCCGCGCGACCGCTCGGTGGAGCGTGCACCGGAGCGGGAGCGGCCGGTCCTGCCGGCCCCGTCGCCGGAGCCCGCCGAGGAGAGCACGAGCGAGCGGGACTCGCTGACCAGCCTGCTGGAGGCGGTGCCGAGCTTCAGGGGCGACCTCGTCGTACCGGAGCGCCCGTCGCCGGAGCCGGCGGAGGAGCCCGCCGAGCCGCCCGCGGCGGAGGAGCCCCCGGCTCCCGCTGCCTCGGCCGGGTCCGCCTATGCGGACGTCCTGATGCCGCGCTCCGTCGGCAGCCACCGCGACCGCCTCGTCGGCGCCACCGACCGCCAGGCCGAGGCCGACGGCGTCCGCCCCGGCCGCAGAGCGGCGGTCCCGAGCTGGGACGAGATCGTGTTCGGGACACGACGGAAGAAGCAGGAGTAGTACGCAACGCACGAAAACGACTGCCCGCAGCTGCCATAGCTGCGGGCAGTCGTGCCTCCCCCTAATCCGAAAATCGATGCGTCAGCGGGCAGGCGGCAGCACCCGGCCGAGCGGTAGCGAGGTCGGGTGTGGATCGTGTGGGATCAGGCTGCGGCGGGTTCGAGGCTGACCTTGTAACCGAGCGCTTCGAGCTGATGGACATGGCTGC
>NZ_JBQQCE010000364.1:0-10053 GCF_052245645.1 Streptomyces sp. KR55
TCGGCGTGCGCGTCGCCGCTCGGCGCCCTGCTGCCGGAGGGCCGCATCCGCCCCGGAACCGCGGTCAGAGCCGGCGGGGACATGCCGCTGCTGCTGGCGCTCGCCGCCCAGGCCTCCGCCGACGCCGCCGGCTGGGCGGCCGTGGGCCTGCCGCACATGGGGGCCATCGCCGCCCAGGCCGCAGGCCTCGACCTCACGTGCGGAATGCTGATCGACGACCCGGGCCGCCAGTGGGCGCAGGTCCTGGCCACCGTGGCCGAAGCCGTCCCGGTGGTGCTGGTGGGCCCACTCGGCACGGTGCCCGACCGGATCGCCCGCCGGCTGGCCGCCGTACTGCGGCGCAGCGAATCGGTGCTGCTGGCCGCCGACTCCTGGCAGGGTGCCGAGGTCCGGCTGCGCGTCGTCTCCGCCACCTGGGAGGGCATCGGAGACGGACACGGCCTGCTGCGGGGACGCCGCGTGCGGGTGTCAGCCACCGGGCGCAGCTCGGCGACCGCCCCGCGGTACGCCGAGATGTGGCTACCCGGCCCCGACGGCCAGGTCGCCCCGATCCACCCTGGCACGGGCCTGCCGTACGGCCCGAGGGCGGAGGCCGTGGTCGACGCCGGTCACCAGGAGCGTCCGGCCCTCCGCGTGGTGGAGTGACCCACGGTGGGCAGGATCATCGTCAGCTGGATCCCCGGCTTCCCGGTCATCGCGGCTGGCGCCCAGGAAGCTGAGCCGCTCGCGGTGGTCCATCGCGACGCCGTGGTGGCGTGCTCGGTGGCCGCCCGTCAGGCCGGCGTACGGCGACGTATGCGGGCGCGCGTGGCACAGGCCCGCTGCCCGCAGCTGCGCGTCGTCGAGCGCGACCTCGCCGCCGAGATCCGAGTGTTCGAGCCCGCCGTCCGCCATCTCGAAGGCACGGTCATGCCGAGCTTGGAGGTGATCCGCCCCGGGTTGATCGCCGCGCCCGCCCGGGGCCCGTCCCGCTACTGGGGCGGCGAGCAGCAGCTCGTCGACCGCCTCGTCGCCGCTCTGGCCGAGCTGGACCTGCCCGCCCGGGCGGGCATCGCCGACGGCGTCTTCACCGCGGCGCTCGCCGCCCGGACCGGGCAGAAGGTGCCCCTCGGCGGCGACGCGGCCTGGCTGGCCCCCTACCCGGTCGGTGTCCTCGGCGTGCCACGGCTGACGGAGCTGCTGGAACGCCTCGGCATCCGCACGGTCGGCGCGTACGCCGCGCTGCCCGAGCACCAGGTGCTGGCCCGCTTCGGCGCCGACGGCATCGGCGCCCACCGGATCGCCCGCGGTCGGCACGACCGCCCGCTGTCGGTGCGGGCGAACACCGGCGAGCACGCCGTGGCGTACGCCTTCGACCCGGCCGCACACCTCCTGGATCCTGTCGTGTTCGCCGCCAAGGCGAGCGCCGAGCAGCTCCACGAGCACCTGGCGGCGACCGGCGCCGTGTGCGCCAGGCTCGAAGCCTCCGTGGACCTCGCCGACGGCCGCACCCTGTCGAGAACCTTCCGCCACGAAGGCCGGTTGTCCGCGCTGGCGGTGGCCGAGCGCGTGCGCGGCGTCCTGCAGGCCTGGGCCGATACCGGCCTTCTCGACACGGAAGGCGAGCAGGGCATCGTCCGCCTGGTGCTGCGCCCCGAAGAGCTGACGGCGGCCACGGGCCGTCAGAGCGCCCTGTTCGGCGAGCGCCACACCCCGGAGGAGATCGAGCGGGCCGCCGCCCGTGTGCAAGCGATGCTCGGCCACCAGGCGGTGGTGCGCGTCGAACTCGGCGGCGGCCGCGGCCCGGCCGACCGGGTTCGCCTCATCCCGTTCGGCGACGTCGATGCCGGCCCGCGCCCGGCCGACGGTCCCTGGCCGGGGTGCCTGCCCGCCCCGCATCCGTCCAGTGTTTTTCCGCGCTGGCTGCCATCCCAGCTCACCGACAGCGGCGGGCAGCAGGTGACCGTCTCCGCACGCCTCGCCCTGTCCGCCCCGCCCGCCCGCGTCGCGGTGGAGGGCTATGGCGAGGCCGCGGTCGACGGCTGGGCCGGCCCGTGGCCGGTACTGGAGCGGTGGTGGGACAGAGACCAGGCCCGCCGGATCGCCCGGATGCAGATCGCAGCCGCCGACGGCCGCGCCTGGCTACTGGTGATCGAACACGGCCGCTGGTGGGCGGAGGCCCACTATGGGTGACCACCGTGCCCGCGTCCTGCAACTGCCCACCGTCCGCCAGACGACTCCCGAGCAGCAGGGGGAGGACGCGCCGGGCTGGGCCGAACTCCACGTCCACAGCGCCTTCAGTTTCCTGCAGGGCGCCTACCAGCCGGACGAGCTCGTCGCCGAGGCGGTCCGCCTGGGCATCACGGTGCTGGCCGTCACCGACCGGGACGGCCTCTATGCCGCCCGCCGCCTGGCCGAGGCCGCGCGGCCGGCCGGAATCGGCACCGTGTACGGCGCCGAACTCACCCTGGGCGATCCCGAACTGGGCACCCCTGTGGTGCTCGCCCGCACCCTGGAGGGCTTCCGCCTGCTGTCGGCGGCGATCAGCGCCGCCCAGCTGGCCGGCGCCAAGAACGCCCCGGTGTACGACCTGGGTGCGCTGTCCGCGGCCGCGAGCAGCGGACACTGGGCGGTACTGCCCGGCTGCCCCGCCCCGGAGATGGAGCGCCGTGACGTCGCGGCGGTCGCCCACCGTCTTCAGCGGCTGACCGACGTCTTCGGCACCGGCAGCGTGTACGCCGAGCTCGTCGACCACGCACTGCCAGAGGACTCCATCGCAGGCGACGTGACCGTCGTCGCCGGTCGCCGGATCGGCATCCCCGTCGTGGCGACCGGCGCCGTCCACTACGCCGCCCCGCGCCAGGCCCGCCTCGCCCAGGCACTCGCCGCGCTGCGCCGCCGCGAAACCCTCGACCGCGCCGCCGGTCACCTCATGCCGGCCCCGACCGCGCACCTGCACAATTACGCAGAGATGCGCCGAGCCCTGGCCCGCCACCCTGGCGTCCTGGAGACCACCCTCGACCTCGGCCGCAGCTGCGTCATCGACCTCGACGAACTCAAGCCCCAGCTGCCCGGCTTTCCCACTCCGGCCGGGTTCACGGAGGACACGTGGCTGCGCTACCTCGCCGAGCGGGCCTGCACTGCCCGGTACGGCGACCGGGACACCCCGGACTCCGAGACGCGTGCGGCGTGGAGGCAGCTCGACCACGAGCTCGGCGTCATCGGTGATCTGGGCATGGCCGGCTACTTCCTGATCGTTCATGACATCGTGCAGTTCGCCGTCGGCCGCGGCATCTGGTGCCAGGGCCGCGGGTCGGCCGCCAGCAGCGTGGTCTGCTACGTCCTGGGAATCACCTCTGTCGACGCCCTGCGCTACGGGCTGCTCTTCGAACGCTTCTTGAGCATGGAGAAAGCGGGCCCGCCGGACATCGACATCGACTTCGAAGCTGGCCGCCGGGAAGAGGTCATCCAGTACGTCTACCAGCGCTACGGGCGCCGACACGCCGCGCAGGTCGCCAACGTGATCACCTATCAACCCAGGCTATCCGTGCACGACGCGGCACGAGTGCACGGCTACCCGGCAGCGCAGATCCGGGAGATGACCCGACACATCCATCACACGCCGCCCGGGCCCGACGTCGACCTGCCGACCGAGGTACGCGAACTCGCCTCCCAGCTCCACACCCTGCCCCGCCACCTGGGCATCCACGTCGGCGGCATGGTCCTCACCCGCCAGCCGCTGGGCGAGATCATGCCGCTGGAGTGGGCCACCGCCGAAGGACGCTCCGTGCTGCAGGGCGACAAGGACGACGTCACCGCGGCCGGCCTGATCAAGATCGACCTTCTGGGGCTGGGCATGCTCTCCGCCCTGCACACCGCCTGCGACCTCATCCACCAGCACCACGCCGTCCGACTCGACCTCGCCTCCATCCCACCCGACGACCCCGACGTCTACCGCATGATCGCCCGCGGCGACACCATCGGCGTCTTCCAGGTCGAATCCCGCGCCCAGATCTCCACCCTCCCCCAGCTGCAGCCCCAGACATTCGACGACCTGGCCATCGCCGCCTCGATCATCAGACCCGGCCCCATTCAGGCCGGCTCCAAACACCCCCTGCTGCGCCGCCGACGCGGCGAGGAACCGGTTACCTACCCCCACCCGCTCGCCAAGCGCGCCCTGGAGAAGACCCTCGGGGTCGCCTTGTGGCAAGAGCAGGCGATGCAACTCGCGATCGACTGCGCGAACTTCACCCCGGCCGAGGCGGACCGTCTACGCAAGGCCATGGCCGCCAAGCACGCTCCCGACCAGGTCGCCCAGCTCCGCGACCGCCTGATGCAGGGCATGGCCGCCAACGGAATCCCGCCCGCACCCGCCGAGCAGATCGTGACCATGATCGAGGCATTCTCCGACTACGGCTTCGCCGAGAGCCACGCCCAGTCCATGGCACACATCGTCTACGCCAGCGCCTGGATCAAGTACCACTACCCGGCCGCCCTCATCGCGGGGATCCTGGCGCACCAGCCCATGGGCTTCTACGACGCCCAGACCCTCATCGGCGACGCCGAACGCCACGGCATCATCGTGCGCGGTGCCGACGTCCACACCTCCGGCGTCCACGCCACCCTCGAACCTGACGGCCTCGGCGGGCAGATGGCGATCCGCCGTGGCCTGACCAGCATCCGCGGCCTGAGCGAGCAGGCCGCCGAGGCGATCGTGGCCGCCCGCAGCGAGGAGCCCTTCACCGACCTGGAGGACTTCGCCCGCCGCACCCAGCTGCCCGCGAAGCTGATGGAACAGCTCGCCACCGCCGGCGCGTTCGACGGCTTCGCAGGCCACCGCCGCACCGCCCTGTGGACGGCCGGTGCCTACCCCCGCAGCACCCAGCCCTACCTGCCCGGCCTCGGCGCTCTCGCGCCCGCCCCCGACCTGGCGCCGATGACCCCGGCCGAGCAGACAGCCGCTGACATCGCGGCCACCGGTGCCAGCGCCACCACCCACCCGGTCCGCCACGCCCGCCCCTACCTCGAGCGCCACGGCGCCCTGACTGCCGCCGTCGTGCGCGGCCTGGCCGACCAGACCCGCGTACGGCTCGGCGGCCTGGCCAAGTACCTGCAGCGCCCGCCGACCGCGAACGGAGTGGCGTTCGGTGCGCTGGAGGACGAGACCGGCATGGTCAACCTGATCTTCTCCCCGCCGGTGTGGGAGCGCTGCCGCCGCACCCTCCTCGAAGCCCCCGCCGTCCTGCTGGACGGGCACGTCGAGCGCGCCCACGGCGCCGTCAACGTCCTCGTCCACCAGGCCGAGGCCCTGGCCGTGCCCGCACCAGCCGTCCGGCGCCGCCAGTACGGCCGGTGAGCGGCCCGACGAACCGCCCTGCGGTCTCGTGTTACGAAACCTCCCCCGCAAGCGCGTAGTCTCCGCAGGTCAACAACATGCGGCTCAGGCGCTGTTCGCGGTGCGGGATGTCGTGTGCGACACTCCCTCTCGCAGCGGACACACGTGTATCCGCAGCCGCTCCTGCGCCCCGTGAGGGAACGCGGGAGTTTTTCTTTTCGGGCGGCCGCGTGCCGCCCCATTCGTGTTCCTGCTGCTCCTCGCTCACCCGGCCCCGGTCCGTTGACCGGGGCTTTTCGCGTCTTTCGACGACATGGGGTGGGGTCTGGGTCGGTGAGGATCGCGGGACGCTTGGGCGGTCCTGCAGCCCGACTTCGCCGTGCGTGTCGTACCGGTTCTTCCACTTGGACAGGCAGGCGCGGGAGACACCGGCCTCGGCGGCGACGTGCGCGATCGGACGGGTGCGGCAGCGCTCCACGAGCCTTCGGCGTCCCTCGATGTTCAAGGGGGCGTTCGCATGTGTCACCGGAGCACCTCGGTGCTCCGGCCGGCCGTGATGGCGGTGAGGAGGGGGAACGCGATGAGCAGCGCGACAGCGACGAGGAGTCCGCTTGCCCAGAGCGGCCCGAGGTCCCCGGCTTCGGTGCTGAGGGTGGCTGCGGCGATGACGGGGCCGACGGCGGCGCCCACGTTGAGTGCCGCGGTCGCATACGAGCCGGCCATGGTGGGGGCTCCCGCGGCCTCGTAGAGGACCTGCGTAATCAGCGTGCTGCCCAGCGCGAACGACAGTGCGCCCTGCACGAACACGAGGATGAACAGGGCGACCGGCTCGTTGGCCAGCATCGCCAGGGCCGGCCAGCCGATGAGCAGCAACGGACCGCCGACTGCGATGACCGGACCGGGACGCCTGTCGGACAGCCGGCCGGCGACGGTGACGCCCACGAAGGAACCGGCACCGAAGAGCACCAGGGCGACAGAGATCCACAACTCGCCCAGCCCGGCGCTGTCGGTCACCACGGGGGCGAGGAAGGTGAGGCTTCCGAAGGTTGCCGCGTTCACCAGCGCGCCGAGCAGCATCACCAGGATCAACGGCTGCCTTGTGAGCTGGGCGAGCTCCGCTCGCAACGCTGGCCTGCCAGTCGCCTCATCCTCATCACGTCCTGCTGGGATTCCCTTCAGGATGCCGAGAGCTGCAGGCAGGCAGAGAGCGGCGACAGCCCAGAATGTGGCCCGCCAGCCGAGCAACGTGCCGAGCACCGACCCACCAGGGACACCGGCGATCGTGGCCACCGTCGTGCCTGACAGCAGCACGGCCAGCGCGCGTCCCTTCCTGTCGGGTGAGACCAGCGTGGCCGCCGCCGTCAGAGCGACGGCAAGGAACCCTGCGTTCGCGAGCGCGGCGACGACTCGGGTAGCGAACAGGATGGGGAAGCTCGTGGTGATGGCGCCCACGGCGTGAGCTGCGGCGAAAACGAGGACGAACCCGAGGAGGCTGGCGCGCCTGGGCCAGTTACGGGCAAGCGCGGCCACAAGGGGGGCGCCGACGATCATGCCGATCGCGAAGGCCGAGGTGAGGACGCCCGCTGTCCCGACTGTGACGTCAAGATCTGAGGCGATGTCCGGCAAGAGGCCGGCGAGCATGAACTCCGAGGTGCCCATGGCGAAGACCGCCATGGCAAGCAGGTACAGCGGGAGAGGCATCGAGTGGCTCCGAGGTGAGGAGAGGCACGAGAAGGTCATCTCGTCACCGCGGCCAGCCCCAAGCGCACACTCGTCCCACCGCAAAAAGCGGCGCGACGACAGGGCTACGAGCTCAGTGGTTCAGGGGGCTGACGGCGTGACCGAAAGCCCCCACCTTGTCTGACTCAGGACTCGACATGGCCCGCACGCTACCCGACCGATGCCCGTCGAAGCATCTTGGTTTCACGGGCATTGGCCTGTGTCACCAACGTCATGTCCCGCAACAACTAGACAGGTTCTGGCTCGCTTTCCGTGACGCGGACACGTTGAGTAACGTGCTGAGCGTGGAGAGTTTGACGTGAAGATCGTGCACGATGGAGGGATGACTGAGTCGTCCTTGCCTGGTGGGTTGGTCAACCACGTTGTGCGTGTCGGGTCCACCGTGCGCCGCCCCGCGTCGGCCAGGACTGGGTTCATCGGCCACTTGCTGAAGACATTTGAGACCAGCGGATGGACCGGTGCACCGCGCTACCGCGGCATCGATGAGGAGGGGCGCGAAGTGCTCACCTACCTCGAAGGGCACGTGGCCTGGGAACCGCAGCAGCCTGCGGCCGTGTACTCCGACGAAAGTCTGGTGCGGGTTGCTCAGCTCGTGCGGGAGTTTCACGACGTGACGTCAGGTACGGAACTGGCCGGATCACACGAGGTCGTATGTCACAACGACCTCTCGCCCAAGAACACCGTCTATCGGCCCGTGAGCGGCGCCTTGCGTCCAGTGGCCTTTATCGACTGGGACTTGGCCGCGCCGGGTGAGCGCATTCATGATGTCGCCCACGTGTGTTGGCAGTATCTCGGACTTGGGCCGGGCGTCGGAGATACGTCCCAAACTGCGCGACGGTTGAGGCTGATCGCTGACAGCTATGGGCTGGTCGAACGGAGTGATCTCGTTTCCGTGATCTTGTGGTGGCAGGACAGGTGCTGGCGTGGCATCGAAGCTGCTGCGGACTCTGGAAACCCCGCAATGGTCCGTCTCCGCGATGCCGGGGCAGTGACAGAGGTACAGGAGGCGTATCAGTGGGTCTCTGATCACCAGGTCGATATGGAGAGCGCCCTGCGTTGACCACTGAGGTTTTCTCAGTGGCGAGATTCTTCCCATCCCGTTTGGCGCTGATCGTCGCGATGACAGCTCCGTCGCTGACTGGGAGCGACATGTCAACGAGCAGCGCCCCCGCCATCGGGCAGGGGCGTTGCGCGAGATGGCCTGTTTCAGGATGCCTTTTGGTCGGCGGGCTTCTCGATCTCGGTGGTCACCCGTGCCCCTCGGAAGAGCACCGGGAGCCACAGGAGACATGCCAGCAGGGGGACCGCGGCGTAGGTGGCCATGCCCACACTGGAGCCCAGCCCGTCCATGAGCGCGCCGAGGACGAGATAGCCGATGCCGATGAGCGCCGACTCCACGAATGCGATCATCGACAGCAGGCTCGCCCGGTGGCGCGACGGCACTGCCTCGTTGAACACGTTGTCCACGATCACGGCGGTGATCTCGGGAATTCCGACCAGGGCCAGGAACGCGGCGATGGTGACCCAGACAAGGCCGAGGCCGCTCAGGCCGAGTGCCACGGCGAGCGTCAGGAGAGACACCGGGACGATGACCCGATACCCGATGCGCCGGTCCGCGCGGTCCGACAGCAATGGAGTGAGCCCGCCGGCGAAGAATCCCGCCGATATGACCACGCTGACCAATGCGGTGCCCGCTCCCTGATCGGACAGGGTCTTCTGCGTAAAAATGATGTACGGCGTCAAAGTCGCATGCATCAATCCGGACACCACGACAAGCGTCACGAGCGCCGGCGTGGCGACCCGAAGCATCGCCCGCCATGCTGTGGCGTCGCCGTGCTCCTCGGCTCCGTCCTGCTCGTCCACCGCGTCCGCGCCGCGGATCTCGGGCACCCGTGACATCAGCACCGCCACGGCCAGGACGAGGCACGCCGCCGAACCGACGTAGACGACTCCCCAGGAAATCTGCTGCAGTTGGCCGCCGAAGACGATGGCGGCTCCCGAGGTGACCGTCCCGAGCATGGTGAACCGGGACTTGATCTTGACGTAGCTGGCCGTTGCACCACGACGCACGAGCAGGTCGTACAGCAGGGCGGTGTCCGAACCGGACACACATGCCATGCCCACGCCCTGCCCGATGAACAGCGCCAGGAACACCCAGTAGTTGGAGAACGCCACCTGACCGAGCAGACATCCAGCTATCAGCATCTGGCCGATCACGATGCTGGCACGCCTGCCGATTCGGTCGGCGATGACTCCCGTCGGCAACTCCGCAAGTCCGCTGACCAGGTAGAGCAGTGTCTGCAGTAGAGCCACTTGCCCGGCGGAGAAGCCGCGCTGATCAAGGAAGAGGACGAATACGCCGCGCTGGAACAGCGTGTTGGCGAGCACGGCGTATACGTAGAATGGGCGCGTGACACTTCGTGCTGCATCGTCGACTGCAGCCGACCCGCCAAGGGCCTCCGTGGTGCCGGTCATGCTGCGGGCTCCCCCTGGTGACTCCGGTGATCATTAGTGTTGGTCTCCGCCGCCGACCGGAACCTCCAGTCCATACTTCGCGCAGGATATTGGGCCGGCCATCCGGGAACCGTTGCCAGCGCCGCGGCCATCCTCGGTGGAGGTGTCAAATGCTGGGAGCAGTAGCGTGCATCTTCTGGAAACGGTTGCGTACATCTTGGAGCCAGCGTGGGCGTGAAGTCAGGGAAATCCCAGACCTCGTCACTGAGAAATGATCTTCGCGAAGCTATGTGAACCGCTTGATTCGGGACGGGTGGGGCAGGTGGGCCCCGATCGTCGAGAGACGTGAAGCCCCTGGTAGGACGGTTCTCACCACAAGATCGTCCGCTGAACCAGAGGCTTCAGGTTGGTCACCTATTACTCCAGCCGTAGATCGTGATCTTCATGCCTGAGTGGCTTGTCGACGGTAGTGGCCGGCCTGGGATCGGGCCTGGTGGCGGCGCCGCCAGTCGGACCAACCGAGCCGGTGGGCGGCATCGTGGACG
>NZ_JBQQCE010000365.1:0-10015 GCF_052245645.1 Streptomyces sp. KR55
CCGATTCCAGTGCGGCCACCACCCGCAGCCGCACCACCTCCCGCGCGGCAGGCGTCAGCCGACGCGCGTCCTCAACCCCGATCACACCCGGCCAACGAGCAGGCAACTCAACCGTTCCGGCTCAATAACTTCTGCCGGGTGAGCGACGACTTCGAGTTGAAGCGATCCAAGAACATCAAACACACACGGGACGCACTCATCGCGTCGACAGCACGCTTCGAACAGTGCGCGTTGGTCACCAACGAGCACCGATTGGCCAAGCGATCTCGCGAGCGCGGGCTCGAAGTCCTGACCAGTGCGGAACTGTTCGCCGAGATCGGCTTCACCTACCCGCAGCTCGCGCCTACCTCATCGGCGACCACGACGTAGCACTCCGGCGTCTCACACATTTCTCACAGACCGTCTCACACCGTCTCCCTTCCCAGGCCGCTGACCTGGACGTTTGCCGGACTCCCTGGACTGTGTGGACGCCCTGACCTTGACCTCAGCTACTGGGGGGCAAGGGGTCGCAGGTTCAAATCCTGTCGTCCCGACGATGCGAAGGGTCTTCGCAGGCGAGAGCCTGTGAGGGCCCTTTTTCGCGTGGGTCGCATTCGGGCTTCGAGGTTGAGCATGCCGCTCATCGGCACGATCTCGTAGCGGCGGGGAGTGGCGGTTTACGCGTAGTGGCGGGACGGGCTGCGCGTCGGGTCTTCCTGTCGGCCTGGTCGGGAGCACGCTGAGTGTGTGGGCGCACATGAGGTGAACCGGGTTCGGGCAAGGTCATCGCATGCACTGCTCGACCACTGCCGCGACCCGTTCTGTGGCCGGTGAGTTCTGGCCTGCTCGGCGTGCGAGTCCCAGTTGGACGGTTTCGGTTTCGGTGAGCGGGGCGTAGGTGACACCGTCGAGGCGGAGGCTCTGGACCGACTCCGGGACCAGGGCGACACCGTGTCCGGCCGCGACGAAGACGACCAGGGTCGAGGTCTCGCCGACCTCGATCAGCGGTGAGGGCTCGAACCCGGCGCGAGCGCACGCGGCGAGAACCCGGTCGTGCATGGAGGAACGGCTCCGGGACGGGTGGACGACGAACGGCTCGCCGGCGAGCGCCGCCAGGGGGACCGTGCGGCGGCCGGCCAGCGGATGGCCGGTGGGCAGGACGGCAACCAGTCGTTCGGACCGGAGCGCGGTGACCTCGAAGTCGGCGCCCACCGGAGCGTCGGTCCGCAGCAGCGCGAGGTCGTAGGTGCCGTCGAGCAGGCCTTCGACGAGTTCGGGGTTCAGCAGCTCACCGTGCAGTTCCAGCGCGATGTCCGGGAGCTGCGCCCGTACCGTACGGGCGATCCGCGGCAGGACGTCATACGTGGCGGTTCCGACGAACCCGATGGACACGCGGCCGGCCTGGCCGGTGGCGAGCAGGGACATCTGATCTTCCGCTCGTTCCACCTCGGCCAGGATCGACCGCGCGTACGTGACCAGGTGCCGGCCGGCCTCGGTGAGTTCGACGCGCCTGGTCGACCGCGTGAACAGCGTCGTCCCGAGCTCCTTCTCCAACTGCTTGATCTGTTGGGAGAGGGCCGACTGCACTACGTGCAGGCGCTCGGCGGCGCGGCTGAAGTGGCGTTCCTCGGCGCGTGCGAGGAAGTAACGGACATGCCGGAGCTCCATGACCGCATTTTATCTGGCTCACTGATTAATTGAGCAGAACTGGGCATTGGACGAGATCAGTCCCGGAATCTACGTTGAGTCCCATGGTTGCCAGCTTCGTTTACGCCGCAGTGCGAACGCCCTTCGGACGGTTCGGCGGTGCCCTCGCCGACGTCCGGCCCGATGACCTCGCCGCCATCGCTGTCTCAGGAGTCCTGGCCAAGACTCCGTCACTCGACCCTGCCCTGATCTCAGACGTGATCTGGGGCAACGCCAACGGCGCGGGCGAGGACAACCGCAACGTCGGCCGGATGGCCGTCCTCCTGGCGGGGCTGCCGACCTCGGTGCCGGCCACGACCGTCAACCGGCTCTGCGGCTCCTCCCTCGACGCGGCGATCATCGGCTCGCGTGCCGTCGAGACCGGCGACGCCGACATCGTCCTCACCGGTGGTGTGGAGTCGATGACTCGCGCCCCTTGGGTGCTGCCCAAGCCGTCACGCGCTTTCCCCGCCGGCCATGTGACCGCCGTGTCGACCACCCTGGGGTGGCGGCTGGTCAACGATCGTATGCCGAAGGAGTGGACGGTCTCGCTGGGGGAGGCGAACGAGCAGCTGGCCGAGAGGTTCGCCATCCCCCGGGAACGGCAGGACGAGTTCGCCGCCCGCTCGCACAACCTCGCGGACGACGCCTGGAACTCCGGGTTCTACGACGAGCTCGTCGTGCCGGTCGTGGTGGACGGCGAGGTCCGGCTCGCTCGTGACGAGGGGATCCGGTCCGGATCCACGCCGCAGAAGCTGGCAGGCCTCAAACCGTCGTTCCGCCCCGACGGCGTCATCACGGCCGGGAACGCCTCTCCGCTGAACGACGGTGCGTCCGCCGTGCTGATCGGTTCCGAGGACGCGGCCTCGCACATCGGCCACGCGCCGCTGGCGCGGATCGCCGGCCGCGGGGTGTCGGCGCTGGAGCCGCAGATGTTCGGGTTCGCGCCGGTCGAGGCGGCCGAGCGTGCACTGAGCCGGGCGGGGATCTCCTGGTCGGACGTGTCGGCGGTCGAACTCAACGAGGCCTTCGCCGTGCAGTCGCTGGCCTGCGTGGATGCCTGGAAGATCGATCCGGCGATCGTGAACACGAAGGGCGGTGCGATCGCGATCGGCCACCCGCTCGGCGCCTCCGGCGGCCGCATCCTCGGCACGCTGGCCGCGCGACTGCGTGCGTCGGGGGAGCGGTGGGGTGTCGCCGCGATCTGCATCGGTGTCGGGCAGGCGCTGGCCGTGGTCCTGGAGAGTGCGGCATGAGCGTTCAGCTGTACGCGCATCCCGATGACGCCGTCGCCGGGATCGAGGACGGATCGACCGTGCTGGTCGGCGGGTTCGGCATGGCCGGCATGCCGGTCGAACTGATCGACGCGCTCATCCGGCAGGGCGCGACCGATCTGACCGTGGTGTCGAACAACGCCGGCAACGGCGACACGGGGCTGGCGGCGCTGCTGGCCAAGGGACGGGTGCGCAGGATCGTGTGCTCCTTCCCCCGCCAGTCCGACTCGTGGGTCTTCGACCGGCTCTACCGCGAGGGACGGATCGAGTTGGAAGTGGTTCCGCAGGGCACCCTCGCCGAGCGGCTGCGCGCGGCCGGGGCCGGCATCGGCGCGTTCTACTCGCCCACAGGCGTCGGCACGCCGCTCGCCGAAGGCAAGGAGACCCGCGAGATAGCGGGCCGTACCTACCTCCTGGAGTACCCCATCAAGGGCGACGTCGCGCTGATCGGCGCCCACCGGGCCGACCGGATGGGCAACCTCGTCTACCGCAAGACCGCCCGCAACTTCGGGCCGGTCATGGCCACCGCCGCGACCACGGTCGTGGCACAGGTGCGCGAGATCGTCGAGACCGGTGACCTCGATCCGGAGGCCGTCGTCACGCCGGGCATCTACGTCGACCGCGTCGTACAGGTGGTGCCGGCCGCATGAACCCGACGAACGCTTTCGTGGAGAACCTCGGCCGGGGGCCGCTGACCAAGCACGAGATGGCCGCCCGGGTGGCGCGCGACATCCCGCACGGTTCCTACGTCAACCTGGGCATCGGCCAGCCGACCCTGGTCGCCGACCACCTGCCTGCGGGGTCGGGCGTGGTGCTGCACACCGAGAACGGCATGCTCAACATGGGCCCGGCAGCCCAGGAGGGGCAGGTCGACCCCGATCTCACCAACGCGGGGAAGATCCCGGTCACCGAACTCCCCGGGGCCGCCTACTTCCACCACGCCGACTCCTTCGCGATGATGCGCGGCGGACATCTCGACGTCTGCGTACTCGGCGCCTTCCAGGTGTCCGCGGTCGGCGACCTGGCCAACTGGCACACCGGCGCGGCCGACGCCATCCCGGCCGTCGGAGGCGCGATGGACCTCGCCATCGGCGCCAAGAGGGTGTTCGTGATGATGACGCTCTTCGCCAAGGACGGCACACCGAAGCTGGTGCCTCGGTGCACCTACCCGCTCACCGGACTCGGGTGCGTCGACACCGTCTACACCGAGTTCGCGACGTTCCGCGTCGGTCCCCCGGGCGTGACCGTGCTCGAGACCTTCGGCATCACGTACGACGACCTCGCGCAGCGCCTCGACGTCCCCCTGTCGCTGCCGGACGGCAGCTGACCGTCCCTCGCCCGGCTGCGGCGCATGGGCGGCGTTCCATGGCTCAGGGCATGAGTGCGACGGAAGCACTCGGTCAGATGCTCGCCGCGTGATCGGGGACGTAGGTCTGCAGATCGCGCGGCGGGCGCTCGTAGCCGGTCGACGCAGGCCGCTCCGGCAGCTCCAGCACCGGCGGCGGCACCTCGTGGTACGGCACGGAGTCCAGCAGGTGGGCGATCATGTTCAGCCGGGCCCGGCGCTTGTCGTCGCTCTCGACGACGTGCCAGGGCGCCTCGGCGATGTCGGTGTGCACCATCATCTCGTCCTTGGCCCGGGAGTACGCCTCCCAGCGGGTGATCGACTCCAGGTCCATCGCGGACAGCTTCCAGCGCCGCAGGGGATCCTCCAGCCGGCGCCGGAAGCGCTCCTGCTGCTCGGTGTCGCTCACCGAGAACCAGTACTTGCGCAGCAGGATCCCGTCCTCCACCAGCATCCGCTCGAAGATCGGGCATTGCCGAAGGAAGAGCTGGTGCTCCTCCTTCGTGCAGAAGCCCATCACGTGCTCGACGCCGGCCCGGTTGTACCAGGACCGGTCGAACAGCACGATCTCCCCGGCGGCCGGCAGATGCTCGACGTAGCGCTGGAAGTACCACTGGCTGCGCTCGCGCTCGGTCGGCTTGGGCAGCGCCGCGATGCGCGCGACACGCGGGTTGAGATGTTCGGCGACCCGCTTGATGGTGCCGCCCTTGCCGGCCGCGTCCCTGCCCTCGAAGATCACGACCAGCCGGGCGCCCTGGGCGCGCACCCACTCCTGTAGTTTCACCAACTCCGTCTGCAGGCGCAGCAGTTCCTGTTCGTATGCCTTGCGCGGCACCTTCTCCGCCTTCTTGCCGGCCATGCCGCCTCCATCGCCCGATGGCCTACGTCGATGACTTCAACGTAGTCACTGTTATCAACCCGCGAGGGCAGGTGCGGCGACGGCCTGTGGCGTACGGGCCAGGGCCGCACGCAGGGTGGGGTGCAGCTCGAAGGCTCCTGAGAGGCCGACGATGTGAAGGATCCGCCGGAGCGCACGCTGTCGGTTACCAGCCGCAACCGGCCGTCCCGGGCCTCGACTCGGTTCCGTGCCCGGCACAGGACTCCGAGACCGGTGCGGTCGATGAAGGCCATGGAGCGCAGGTCCAGGACCAGATCGGGGTGCTGGTCGGCGGTGAGCGTCTCCAGCCGGGCCGCGAGGGGCGGCGCAGTGAAGATGTCGATCTCGCCGCGCAGTTCCACGACGGTGGTTGCACCGACGGTGCGTTCCGTGTGGTGAGGCGCGGACCTGGGGTCGTTCCCGGACATGGTCTGAGACCACAGGGCAACGTGAGGCACGGGTAGGGCCGATCGGCCCTGACGGCCTGGTCCTGCCGGCCCGTCCGGAGGGGCGGCGGAGTGGCCGACCGGCCCGAGCATCACCGGAACACTCCGGACGGGCCGGCCGATGTACCCCCGATGACGGTTTCCGCGAACTCGAGCGGCAGGAGTGCCTGCGGCTGATGGCCAAGGTGCCCGTCGGCCGCATCGTCTGCACGCGCCGGGCCCTGCCCGCCGTGCTGCCGGTGAACTTCAGCCTGGGCGACGAGGGCGCGGTCCTGCTGCGCACCTCCGCAACCTCGGAACTGGTCCGCGCGATCGACGGCGCCGTGGTCGCCTTCGAGACCGACGACGTCGACGCGGCCCGGCACTCCGGCTGGAGCGTTGTCGTCACGGGCCCGGCCACGGTGGTGACCGACCCCGCCGAGCGCCAACGCCCGGCCCGCACCGGCCCGGTCTCCTGGGTGCCCTCGCCGCAGGAGGTCTTCGTCCGCATCGAGCCCGAACTGGTCACCGGGCGTGAGCTCGTCGGCGGACGCACGCTGTACGGGGTGGACCTCACCGCCTGAACGTGGCGTGGGGGTGTGCGGGGCTGAGGAAGTGCACGGTGGTCTTCTCGGCGTGCGGGACGAGCAGACCCTGCAGTTCATCCGCTGCCGTCTTGATGTGGTGGCCGTCGCGGGTGGCGTGGAGGGTTTCGAGGACGAAGGCGACGTGCGTGGAGTCTTCGGTGACGCGGGTGCGGTGGGCGTCGCGGTGGTTCCAGTGGCGGGTCAGGACGCCGGTGGTGTCCGCGTAGATGATCTCGCCGGGCTTGGGGTTCTCGGTCGTGTCGGGTTCACCGAGCGGGGTGAACTCCTCGCTGCCGTCCGCATGGCGGATGTCGACGTCGCCGGTGACGTGGTCCAGGTCGAAGGCGCCGGCGGGCAGTCCGTTCCGGACGGAGACGGCGTTGTAGGAGTCGACGGCCGGGTTGATGCGCGGCAGCGTTCCTTTCTTCGCGAAGCGGCGGCCGAGCGCGTCGACACTGGGGCGGATGCGGCGGGGGTTGGTGCCGAAGGACCGGTAGGCGGTGTGCCACGCCTCGATCCGGGGATCGGTCTCGTCGGCGGGCTGCCAGGTGCCGTCGGCGAGTTGCTGCTCCAGGTCCTCCAGGGCGGCGGTGGTCTCGGGCCAGGGTTCGCGGCCGCGCAGGCCGGTGGCGGTGACCAGGGCGATGAGGGTGTCGGGGAAGGCGTCGGCGACGGCGGGGGCGATACGGAGGGCGGTCATGGGCGGGGGCTCCGTTCCTTGGTGCGTGCGGGTGGATTGCGTGCGGTGGATTGCGTGCAGTGGACGGGTCAGGGCTTCCAGGGGCCGATGCGATCCGGGCGGCGAAGCTGTCGGCGCATGCTGTTCCTTGCGCGGTCGGTGCTGCGGCGGGTGGCGGCGGGCCGGGGTCAGGTGAGGGCGAGGAGGCTGACGGCGACGGCGGCGGTGCCGAGGCCGACGAGCTGGCCGCGGTGGATGCGTTCGGCGAGCACGCTGCGGGCGAGCAGGACGGTGCCGGCCGGGTAGAGGGCGGTGATGACGGCGACCACGGCGAGGTCGCCGCTGCGGGCGGCGAGCAGGAACAGCAGGTTCGCCACCGAGTCCAGCACACCGGCGGTGGCTGACATCGCGTAGGCGGGCCGTTCGGGGCCGAGTCTGCGGTGCAGCAGTCCGGCTGCGGTCAGGGTGACGGCGGAGGAGACGGCCCGGCCGATGATCAGCGGGCCGATGCCGCTGTCGGACGGGGCCTGGTGCAGGAAGATCAGCTGGAGGGCGATCGCGGCGCCGGAGCCGAAGGCCAGCAGCATCGCGATGCGCGAGGGACGTGCGCTTCCGGCGCCGTGTCCGGCGCTGACCAGTACCACCGCCATCAGCGCGAGCGGCAGGCCCACCAGTCCGGTCAGGCCGAGGTGCTCGCCCTGCAGCAGGCCCACGCCGACCGGCAGCACGGCGGACACCAGCGCGGTCACCGGTGAGAGCACGTTCATCGGACCGATGGCCAGGGTGCGGTAGAGCAGGGCGAACGCGGCGGCCGACGCGACACCGGACGCGGCGCCCCACCCCAGGGTCTCGGCACTGAACGAGGCGCCGAGGAACGGCCACAGCAGCAGCTCGACCGCGAGAGAGGCCGGGGCGGCGATCATCACGGTGCGCAGCACATGCGCCTTGCGGGCGCCGAGGCCGCCGAGGAAGTCGGCGCATCCGTAGGCCAGGGAACTGCCCAGGGCCAGCAGCAGAGCGATCACGGTGTATCCCTTACTATTCAATGGAACGACCAAACCGTACAACGGACCGACCGGGGGTAGTCAACCAAACGACCGGACGGTGCATTGAAGTGGTCCACTTACGAGAAGGGTGATCGGATGGCCGAGACCGAGGCAGCCCTGCGGACGCTCGCGCACAACGTCAGGGCAGCCCGCAACCGTGCCGGCCTGTCCCTGGACGAACTCGGCCGGCGCGCCAAAGTCAGCAAGGGCGCCCTGGTCGCACTGGAGAAGGCGCAGGGCAACCCGAACTTCGCCACCCTGGTCCGGCTGGCCGACACCCTCGGCATCTCGGTCTCCGCCCTGATGGAAGGGCGGACCGAAGGGCGCGTCCGCGTCGTGTCCGCCGACTCCGTGATGCCGCTGTGGACCGGAGAGCAGGGCAGCGAAGCCCGGCTCATGCTGACGACCTCAGGCCCGGCCCCGACCGAGGTCTGGCGCTGGAAACTGGAACCTGGCGAGGAGTACCCCAGCCACCCCCACCAGGCCGGCGTCGTCGAAACCGTCAGCGTCACCGCCGGACAGATGACGCTGATCGTCGACGGCACCGAGCACCCGGTCGAAGCCGGACAGACCGCCACCTTCGACGGCGACGCCCCCCACACCTACCGCGGCACCGGCACCACGACCTGCCACCTGATCATGACCGTCCACCTGCCGCCCGGCCCCGCCTCTGCCACCTGACCAGTGCTTTCCGTGAGACGCCCTGGGCCCGTCATGTGTCCGGTGCCGCCCTGTGGGTCGGCGGCCAACCGGCCCTCTCCCTGGTGATCCTGCCACTGGCCCGCCATCTGCTCGCCCCGGAGGCCAAGGACTGCTTCACCGCCGCGGCCGGCCGCCGGTTCGGGCTGCTGACCGGTGCGGTGTTCCTGCCCGTGCAGCTGGCCACCGGCTGGGCCATGACCTGGCACAGGGGAGTCACCTGGGCCTCCCTCGCCGAACCCGGCTAGGGTCGAACCCTCGCAACCAAACTCGCCCTCTTCGTGGCGGTGATGCTCGCTGCGGCCGGCCACGGCATCGCCCACGCCAAGGGCCGCACCGACCTGGCCCGCGCCCTGGCGGTCGTCTCCCTCGTCGGCTCCCTCGGCGTCGTCCTGCCGGCCACGGCCCTGCCCGCCACTTGACCAGCGGCCATGACGAGGAAAGCTGGTGCCCCCGCGGACGGAACGCGCTGCCCTCTGCTGCCGCCCAGGGGAGGAACTACCCCCCGTAGTCGATGCTCGGGTACCAGTCACCGCGGCCCTGTGGTGTCAGGTCGAGTAGGTGCCAGACGGGGGCCAGCAGGTCGATGCCCCGCTCATCGATGTCGTCGGCCATGCGAGGGTGCGCGGAGTAGAAGTGGCGGACCGTGCCGTCGCCGTCACGCGTGAACACCGAGACGGTGGAGTCCTGTTCGCCGTCCTTGTCCTCGCTGCCCATGTCGTACTTGAACGTGCTGTCGCCGCAGCTCAGCAGACGCAGTCGGTGCCAGCCCCGGTTGCGGGCGTGCTGCCGCAGGGAGGGCGGGTCGGCGGCCGCGGCGATGACGAAGTCCGCGTTGCGGGCGATGTGGTGGGCGATGCCGTTGAAGCCGTCGGTCCACAGGGTGCACATCGGGCAGGGTTCGGTCTGCTTCTTGCCGTACATGAGGTGGTAGACGATCAGCGAGCGGTCCGGGGCGGTGAACAGTCCGCTCAGGGTGACCTCGCGGACCGGCGTGTCGCCGGCGTCGAGGTCGGTGGGGCCTTCGAGGAAGACGTAGTCGTCGACGGCCGGCCCCGGCGGGAGGGCCCGTCGCTGGGCGGCCACCTTCTCCTGGTGGCGCATGAGCTCGATCTCGGCCAGGCGCAGCTCCTCGCGGGCGGTGAGGTAGTTCTCGGATTCCCCGGCCAGTCTGGTGTGCCGCAACATCGCGTCCTCCTGGGGTGGCCATTTCCCCCGTGGCAGTCTTCCAAGTCTAGGGCGGCCGCTCCGTCCTGGCCGCCGAATGAGGCCCTGTGGCCCGCAGCGTGGGGCCGGCCACCCCTCCCCAGGAGGGACGGCGGCGCAGGGTTGACGGAACGGACGAAAGCTGTGCGAAGGAGCGGTGATGCAGACCCGGGAAGCCGATGCCACAGGCGCGGCGGGCACCGGAAGCCCAG
>NZ_JBQQCE010000366.1:0-9992 GCF_052245645.1 Streptomyces sp. KR55
GACACCCAGCAGGGCATGCGGCGCCGCAACCTGGCCCGGGTGATGCACACGGTCAGCGCCGAGGGACCGCTCTCCCGTGCCGCGGTCGCCTCGCGCATCGGACTGACCCGCGCGGCGGTCTCGACCCTCGTCGACGAGTTGATCCGCTCCGGGCTGCTGGAGGAGCTGGGCCCGGAACGGCCCGTCCGGGTCGGGCGGGGCCGGCCCGGGTCCGCCCTCGCCGTCAGCGGGCGCGGTCCCGCCGGGATCGGCGCCGAGGTCGGCGTCGACCACCTCGCGGTCTGTGCGGTCGACCTGCGCGGACAGGTGCGGGCGAGGATCGTGCGGCACGGCTCCAACCGCGGCCGCTCCCCCGCGCCGGTCGTCGAGGAGCTGACCCGGCTGGTACGTCATGTCGTAGCCGAGGCGGAACGCGAGGGGCTGTGGCCGGCCGGGCTCGCCGTGGCCGTGCCCGGTCTGGTGGCGGGCGACGGGCGCACCGTCGTACGCGCCCCGAACCTCGACTGGCACGACACGGACCTTGGCTCCCTGCTGCCCGCCGAGCTGCCGCTGACCGTGGACAACGAGGCCAACTTCGGAGCTCTGGCCGAGCTGTGGCTGGGCGAGGGAACTCCGCGGGACTTTCTGCATGTGTCCGCCGAGATCGGCATCGGCGCGGGCGTGGTCGTGGACGGGCGGCTGCTGCGCGGAACGCGGGGATTCGCGGGCGAGTTGGGGCATGTGCCGGTCCGGCCCGACGGGCCGGGCTGCGCCTGCGGCGGGCGCGGCTGTCTGGAGCAGTACGCCGGCGAGGAGGCGGTGCTGCGCGCGGCCGGTCTGGAACCGGGCGAGGACCGGGTGGGACTGCTCGCGGCGCGCGCGACGGAGGGCGACGAGGACGTACGGCGGGCGTTGCGGGATGCGGGAGAGGCGCTCGGTGTCGCGCTGACCGGGGCGGTGAATCTGCTGGACCCCGAGAGTGTCGTGCTGGGCGGGGCGCTGGCCGGTCTCGCGCCATGGCTGCTGCCGTCGCTGCGGTCCGAACTGGCCGGGCGCACGGCGGGGCCGGCCTGCCCCGTGTCCGTGTCCCGGCTCGGGCCGGAAGGGCCGTTGCTGGGTGCGGCGCACTCGGTGGTGCGCGCTGTGCTGGACGATCCGGCGGCGGTGGCGGAACGTTCCTGACGGGCCGACAGCGGAAGGCCCGACGGGCGAAAGAACGGCGTCGCCACCCGTTCGGGTGAGTGAGTTGTCCACAATTCCGCGGCCGTCCACCGATGAGCGGGACGTCCTCCCGTCCAACCGGCAGGCGCCGTACCGTGATTCACGCGAGGCGCAGCCGCCGTGTGGTGACCACGGCGGGTGTGCGGGACCGGATTGTCGAGGGGGGACGCATGATGCCGGTGGAGCTGCCGAAGGGCGCTGGTGCCCATCCGGTCGCGTCGCGGGGAACGCAGGGGTGTGGTCGAGAGCGATCCCCGCATGCTGACCATCCAGCCCGAACCGGGCGAATACGCCTGGACGTTCGGCGGCGCGCCGCCCGTGGCGCGCATCGCGCCGGGCACGGTTCTCGATCTGTACACGGAGGGCTGCTCCGCCGGGCCCACGCGGCTGCGTGAGACGGCGGCGGCGCTGCGGCGTTGAGCGGCCACCGTGGCTCGCAGCATTTCCCAACTTTCCTCGATGCAAAGGCGAATCGTCCATGGAACGGGCCCGACCGATCCCCACCAGGCGTCGTATCCTGAAGGGCGCCGCCGCTCTCGCCGCCGTCCCGTACGCGCTGCTCCCCGAACCCAGCGTGGGTGCCGTGATGCCGGCCCCCGACCACCCGCACGCCGACTGGCAGCCGGCCACCGCCGCCAACTACACGGCGTCGAACCGAGGGACCGCCCGTCCCGTCGATCTCGTGGTCATCCACGTCACGCAGACGAGCTACTCCAACACCCTGGCCGTCTTTCAGAACCGCCGGAAGCAGGTCTCGGCGCACTACGTCGTCAGATCCGGCGACGGGCACGTGGCGCAGTGCGTCCGCGAGTCCGACATCGCCTGGCACGCGGGGAACTGGCACTACAACACCCGCAGTATCGGCATCGAGCACGAGGGCTGGGTCGACCAACCCGGTTACTTCACCGACGCCCTCTACGAGCAGTCGGCCGCACTCACCGCCGCGATCTGCACGAGGTACGGCATCCCGAGAGACCGGGAGCACATCATCGGGCACTACGAGATACCGGGCACCGACCACACCGACCCCGGACCGCACTGGGACTGGGCGCGCTACACAAGGCTCGTCAACTCCGCCTGAACGGGACGCCGGGCTCGCTCGGGACTTGAGGGATTGGACACGGCCGTTCACTGGTACTCGGTGATCGGCGGCCGCCGGGCCCGCAGCCCACCCGCCACCGCACCTCGCGAGAGGAACGTTCACATGTCCAGGTCCCTGTCGATGCCGTTGACGGTCGACGCCCGGGAGCACGGTCTGGTCGGTGACGGAACCACCAACGATCAGCCGGCGTTCGCCGAGCTCGTGGACGCCCTGGGCGCGGCCTGCGCCGCGGACGGCCGTCCGCGGACCATCCAGGTCCCCGCCGGCTGCTACGTCATGCGGGACCGGGCCACCGTCTGGCGCAGCGGCGTGTCCCTGATCGGCGCCGGACGAGGCGCGACCCGCTTCATGCTGTGCAACCCCGGCAGCCCGACGACCCCGGTGCCGCTGGCCTGGTTCACCGCCGCGCAGCACGGGGCCGGCCGGGACAACCATCTGGCGGACATCACCTTCGCGCATTTCGAGGTGGACGGTTCGGGCGTGTGGACCCAGGAGTACGACGCCCTGGCGAAGGGGATCGGTCTGCAGTACGTGCTGCGGGGCCGGTTCAGCGATCTGTTCGTGCACGACACCGCGGCGACCGGTTTCGGCTGTGACTTCCTGCAGGACACGCTCGTGGAGGGGGTTCTGGCGGAGCGGTGCGGACGGCAGGACCCCGGCGAGAAGATGGGCGGCGCGGGGATAGGGATCGGCGTGGGCGGCTGGGGCATGGTCGAGCGCCTGACAATCACCGCCTGCACGGCGGTCGGCAACGGCATCAACGGCATCTTCGTAGAGTTGCAGCAGGAGCACTGGCCGCCACCCCGCGGCATCCGCATCACCGCCTGTCACGCCGAGGACAACCGGTTCGGCATCTCCGACTGGGGAGCCGACGGTCTGCTGGTGACCTCGTCGACGATGCTCGCCAATCACGAGGCGGGGTTCGACGTGTCCTCCCAGGGCACATCGGGCGTCGGCGGGCGCGGCGGCATCGTCACCGGCTGCGTGATCGACGGCAATGTGCGCGACGGCCTCGGGATCGGCAACACTCCCGGCCCCTACGCCTTCCGCGGCAACCGGATCAGCAACAACGGTCGGTACGGGTACTGGGAGCACAATCTCGCGGGCGGCGACCAGGAAGCGGCAGCGGACATCGTGCTGGAGTCCAACGACATCCGGGGCAATGCACTCGACGGCGTCCGCATCGACGCCGGCCTGCGGGATCCGGCCATCCTCGGCAACCGGATCCGCAACAACGGCCGCCGCGCCGCGCCGGCGGCATCGGGTGGCGGTGACGGGGTGCGCTTCAGTCGTCTGTCCATGATCGACGAGAATGCCGACTGGCCGCCGGACGGGCATCGCGGCAAGCAGCTGACGGTGGGCACCCAGCACGCCGTGGTCACGTTCAACACGGAAACGGAACTCAGCCTGGCGCCTGTGCGGCCGGGGTCAGGTACGGCCTGGATCGACGGCACGCCAGCGCCGGGCTCCCCGTACCGGCTGCCCGGTTCCCCGGTGCCGCGGGCCGGAATCACCACCGCCGCCACCGTCTGCGGACCGCACTTGCACAGCAACCGGATCTGGGACGACCAGCGGCCCAGGACTCAGACCCACGCCCTCTGGATCACACACGCAGGCAGCTGGAGGGGCGGCCGCGTGGTCGGCAACGACTTCAGGGACAACGCGTCGGCGGCCACGCGCTTCGACACCGCTCCCGTCAACGGCCGGTGGCACGACAATGAGTCATGAACCGCCGTTTACCACGCCTTTGAATGGCTGCCAGTACGCCGTTCGGAGCGCGGCGTCAGCGGGGCTGTGGCGCGGGTGTGTCGGCCTCGATGTCCAGTCGGGCTCCCTGGCGCAGGAGTTCCTGCTGGACGAGGTGGTACGGCACGTCGCGCGGGCTGCGGCCGAGGCGGGTGGCCAACGCGGCGCAGACGCCTGCCGCCTGGCCGGTCGCCATGGCGATGGGCATCACACGGTAGGAGGAATGTGCCACGTGCGAGCCGGAGATGCAGCGCCCGGCGACGAGCAGTCGGTCCGTTTCGCGGGGCAGCAGACAGCGCAGGGGGATGTCGTAGAAACGCCCGCGTGGGACGCGCTTGAGGACGGTGCCGCTTCCCCTCGGGTTGTG
This sequence comes from Streptomyces sp. KR55, assembly GCF_052245645.1. Lineage (NCBI taxonomy): Bacteria > Bacillati > Actinomycetota > Actinomycetes > Kitasatosporales > Streptomycetaceae > Streptomyces > Streptomyces sp. KR55. The sequence goes on from NZ_JBQQCE010000366.1 coordinate 4,416, forward strand.
GATGTCGACGGGATAGGCGCCGTGTGCGACGGCGTCGGGGAAGGACCGCGCGGCCAGGATGTCGTGGCCGGTCAGGTGGTAGTCGCCGAGGATGCGGCGCGTCTCCCGTACGCCGACCTGGGTGCCGCTCTGCACGACGTACGACTGCTCGAAGCCCGGCACATGCAGGCGCAGGAAGCGTTCGATCTGCTCCAGTTGGCGGCGGGCGACGTACTCGGCGCGGCTGAGGTCCCACACGTCGATGCCGAGCGCTCGCGTGACGCGGGTGCTGTTGACACTGACCTCACGGGGATGCGGTGTGCCGAAGAACAGGATGTCCTCGCGGGGCAGGCGCAGTTCGCCGGACTTCGTGGCCTCCTCGACGAGGTCCCACAGTCCGTGCACGCCCCGCCACTGGTCGGGATGCTCGTGGACGTACTCGGCGAACCGCGGCCGCAGGAAGTCGACGACCCGGAACATGAGCGTCATGGGCTGCACCAGCCCGTCCTCCGGGCGGCCGACCTCGCTGGGTGCTCCGCAGGCCGCGGCCACGTCGCCGTCGCCCGTGCCGTCGACGACGACATCGGCGTCGATCACCACCGGACCGGACTTGGTCTCGAAGACAACCCGCCAGCCCTCGCCGTCGTCGAGAGGCAGCGCGGCGGAGGCGAAGGAGTGGAAGAGCATGCGTACGCCCGCCTCGTCGAGCAGATCGAGGAGGACGAGTTTGAAGATCTCCGGGTCGAAGGGCACGGTGTAGCCGGTGTCGAGGGAGGGCGGGGTGCAGCCGCCGCGCTCGTCCAGCCGTTCAAGCAGCCGCCACAGAAAGCCGGCGACCACCGCCTCGCCCTCGCCGTGATCGGTGGGCAGCAGCCGGTCCCCCTCCTCGCCGGGCCCGGCGAACACGGCCTGTTTCTGCTCGTTGTGGAACGACATCAGGGGCATGACGAGTGCCACGGTGGCGTTGCCGCCGAGGAAACCGTAGCGCTCCACGAGCACGACGTCGGCCCCTGCGTCGGCCGCCGCGTGTGCCGCCGCGGTTCCGGCCGGGCCGCCGCCGACGACGAGGACCTCCGTCCGGCCCGCGTGGTGGGCGGAACGCGGAGGCAGGGTGATGGTCCGGGGCTGTGGCGGTCGTTCCAGGATCGGCATCGCTATTTCCCGTCGGGTGGTTTCTCCAAGGGCGGCGGGGCGGTCTCGCCCGGGCTGCGGTCCCTCAGGTCGCGGTTCCGGTGCCCGGCCGGAGCAGATGCAGCCCGGGCTGTTCGGGACCGGCCCGGTCACCGGTCTCGTGGTCCAGGGAGTCGAGCACCGCGCCGCATCGGACGCAGGTCTCCCGGGCCAGGGCCCGCAGCTGCTGAATCCGGGCGTCGAGATCGGCGCGCCGCTGCGGGAACTCGTCCCAGAGCCGATCGACTTCGGCCAGCAGCAGCCCGGCCTGCTCGCGCGCCACCCCGACCAGGGCCGGTGCGCCCATACGCCGGGCGAAGTCGAAGACCTTGCCGGAGTAGGGCAACGGCAGCACGGGCAGTCCGGCGAGCGCGGCGAAGATCACGAAGTGCAGTCGCATGCCGACCACGAGATCGAGGTGGCTCATGAAGCCGAGGACCTGGCCGGGACTGTAGATGCTGTGCAGGATCCGCCCCCGGTCCGGTGCGGTCATCCGGGACAGGACGCCGTGGGCGTGGTGCACGTCCTGCCGTTCCATCGGGACGAAGACCACATGGGCGTCCAGCCGCCGTACGAGGAAGTCGGCGACGTCGGCGAGGAGCGCGTGGTAGTCGCTCTCGTCGAGCTTCTCCGCCGCCCGGCCCGGTCCGCGCACCAACATCCCCACCAGCCGGGTCGCTGCGGGGATGCCCTCCTGCCGCATCATCTGCTCGGTGAAGGGCTCGGGCGGCAGCAGCAGCGCCGGGTCGGCGGTGACCGTGAGATCGCGTTCGAGCCCGGCCTCCTCCAGTACGAGCCGTGATTCCTCGTCCCGCACCACGACCTCGTCCATCACCGGCAGCACGGCGCGCACCGCCTCCCGGTCGTCCGCCTCGCGCAGCGGGCCCGCGCCGACCGCGTAGGCGAAGGTGCGCACACCGCGGGTCTGGGCCGCCCGCACCAGCCGCAGGTAACGGCGGGCCTCGCCGTCGTAGAGGATGCCGCCGCCGCCGAGCACCAGCACGTCCAGGCCGGACAGGACCTCGAGGACCTGTTTCTGCGGGACGCCTTCCCAGTCCACCACCTGGTCGGCGGTCGGCTGGTGGGCGCGGGTGTGCTCGGCGTTCCGGCTGAAGACGACGAGCCGGGCGTGCGGGCGGTGGCCGCGCAGGCAGCTCATGACGCAGGTCAGGATGGCCTCGTCGCCCAGGTTGAAGCCGCCGTACGAGCCGAGCAGGCCGATGTGCGGGGCCGGTCCCCCGGGCCGCGGACGCTGTGTGGTGGTGGTCATCCGGAACTCCTGTTCCGTGGAGCTGAAGAGCAGGGCGTCGGTCCGGGACAGCTCTGCGGGCGCGGCGGGGAAGCGGTCGGAGTCTGGTGGGTCGCTGCCGCGGGCTCGGGCCCGAGTTGCCGCCACGACTCGGGAGAAACCCCCTCGCTGCGGTGCTTTCCGGCGGCAGCGGACAGGGAAGCAGGCGGGAGGCCGTCGGCGCCGGCAGCGGGCTGCGCCACCGCGGGATCTTCGCCCGGCGGCCCACTCCTGCGCTCATCCTTCCATGGGACCGCGGTCGGCACCATCGCAGTGAAATGAGGCGACGACGCGGGCGGCGCCGCGATTGAGCGGCAGCCGGCGGGGAAACCGGCGTCGCATGTCCACTGCTCGGACGGCCCGGGGCGCCCGAGCCGCGGGTGCTCACTCTCCGTCGCCCACTCGATTGCCATACACCACCGAGCCGCCGACGCCGGGGCGGATGAGGCTGATGTGGGTACCCGACGACCTCTGCGGCGTGTGCGACCGGGCGCCGGCGACGGGGCGGGACCGGAAGGTCCCCGGATCGGCGACGGGCGTACGACAGGCCGTGGATGCAGTGGCCCCGTGCAGAGGAGACCTGGATGAGCACCACTTCTTCCCGCGACTGGGAGCACGCCGTCGTCACCGGCGGCGCGGGCTTCGTCGGCTCGCACCTGTGCGCCGCCCTGCTGGACTCGGGCACGGCGGTCACCTGCGTGGACGACTTCTCCACCGGCAGGCCCGAGAACGTGGCTCCCTTACTGGACCGGCCCGGATTCACGCTGGTGCACGCCGATGTCGCCGAGCGGCTTCCGATCGACCGGCCGCCCGATCTCCTGCTGCACTTCGCATCCCCCGCAGCCCCCGCGGACTATCTGCGGCTGCCCCTGCACACCATGGAGACCGGCAGCCTCGGCACCCGCAACGCCCTGGAGCTGGCGCACCGCAGTGGCGCCCGTTTCGTGCTCGCGTCGACGTCCGAGGTCTACGGCGACCCGCAGCAGAACCCAGGACGAGCGCTACTGGGGCCATGTGAACCCGGTCGGGCCCCGGAGCGTGTACGACGAGGCCAAACGGTTCGGTGAGGCGCTCACCACCGCGCACGCCGAGGCCGAGGGCACCGACACCTGCATCGTGCAGCTGTTCAACACCTACGGCCCCCGGATGCGCGGCCACGACGGCCGCGCCGTACGCAGGGGTGGAAGACACAGGAGTTCTCGGTGAGAGGGGTCCCGGGGGCTCGGGTCGGGAATCGGCAACCCGCGGGAGCTCGGAACACCGGCTGCGCTGCGCGGTCACTCCGCCCGGATCTGTCGGGCCGCCGCGCTGCCGGAAAACCCGTCCTCGGCACACCTGCCGGGACACCGGAGACGGCGTCGCCCATCGTGACAGACGGGACTTCCGAGTCACGTCGCACACCCTCGGGCAAGGCGGTCGAAAAGCACCAAGTCGCAGAAGCCCACCGGGATTTGCCACATCCTGTGCACTTGCTCAGCCTCCCCGGCGACCCCGCCGGAGGACCGTGTCGTCCGGCGTTATCCGGCGCGGGACGAGGGGCACCCGGAAGTGTGGGGGGGAAGCCCCCCCGTACCTCTCACCGACGTGGAGGCGTCATGGCTGGTATCAACCCCCCTGATCTGCAGAAAGCCCTGTCCGGCGCGGAGTACCCGGCCGACCGGGACCAGCTGGCGAAGGTCGCCAAGAAGAACCACGCGCCCAAGGAGGTCACCGAGCGGATCTCGCACCTCGGCAAGAAGGAGTTCCAGAACCCCGCCGAGGTGAGCAAGGCCGTGTTCGGCAAGGAGTGATCAACCTCACGGACGCGGCGGCCGGCGCTTCGAGCCCGGCCGCCGTCCTCATGGGCGCACGGCCGTTCAGCCGACGTACCTGCGGGCGGGAGAAGTGCGCCGCGCCCGTTCCAGGGCGGCCAGCCGGGCCTCTAGGTCGGCCGGGACCGGGGCGCGCTGTCTGAGCACCCAGGAAAGCCCTGCCGCCGCACGCGCGAAGGCCCGTGCGGACGCCCGGTCGCGCGGCACGGTGCGCAGCAGGTACCAGGTGCGGCGCAGGGCCGATGGCCAGGGGCGGCGCAGCCAGGTGAACCACAGGGTGTTGCGCAGGCCGAGGATCCGTCGGCCGGTGCTGTCGCGGACCGGTGACGCGGCGTGATGGATGGTCAGTTCCGGCACGTAACTCAGCCAGTACCCAAGGCGCAGCAGGTCGGTGGCGAGGAGTTCCTCCTCCCCGCCGATCCAGAGCCCGGGGTGAAAGCCGCCGACGGCCCGGAACGCGCCGGCCCGCAGCACGGTCGCGGCGGCGAGGAACGAGCCCAGGGCGGGGCCGGGCAGCCAGTCGGGGCCCGCCAGGGGCGAGTCGCGCAGCTCGGCGACCACGGGGTCCTCCTCCCCGGACGGCTCGACGACGATCCGGGCCGTGACGGCCGCGAGCGCGGGATGCGCGTCGAGCAGGTCCGCGGCCCGCCGCAGAGAACCCGGCTCCCACCAGGTGTCGTCGTCGCAGAACGCCACGTACGGCGTCGGTACCTGCCGCACCGCGAGATTACGGCCGACCGCCCCCAGGTTCCGGCCCGGGCACAGCAGGAGCACCTCCGGAAAGTGCTGCGCGACGGCCTCGGCGGTGCCGTCGCGGGACCCGTTGTCGGTGACGACGACCCGGGGCCGCTCGGGCAGCTCCCGCAGGATGCGCAGGGTGCGCAGCAGCTCGGCGCGCCGGTCGCGGGTGATCACGACGACGGTGGTACGAGGGTCAGGTCCCGGCCCGTCGCCGTACGTCGTGTCAGCTCGGCCCACGTCGTCCCCCCTCTCCGCCGCCCGCTCCGTCCAGCAGCCCGGCCGCATGCTCGACCGGGTCGGGGAGCCGTTCGCGGTCCCGGAGGGCCGCCCGCCGGGCTCGGGGTGGTGCAGGGCGATCACCTCGGGGACATGGCAGACGCCCCAGCCGCGGGCTGCCAGGTCGTAGGCGAGCAGTGTCTCCTCACCACCGAAGAACAGCACCCGGTGATAGCCCCCGGCGTCGAGGAAGGCGCTGCGCCGGACCACGGCCGCGCACCCGAGGAAGCCGAGGACGGGGCGGCCGGGCAGATCGGGGTCGGACGGCAGCGGCGAGTCCGCGAGCACCGAGTTCAGCGGGTCCTCCACGGC
>NZ_JBQQCE010000367.1:0-9969 GCF_052245645.1 Streptomyces sp. KR55
GGGCAGCGCCGACCACCTCACCGGCTACGGCGCCCGACAGGTGCTGGACGCCCATCCGGCGCGCCTGGCCGACCTGTTGATGGACCGGCAGCGGCGGCACCTGGTGCGGCCGGTGGCCGCACTGGCGAAGGCTGACGGCTCGGTGATGGTCCCCGCGCGCGTGTACGCCGCCGCGCGCCGGCTCGCCCGGACGCCCTACGGCGCGGGTCTGGAGGGGCTCGCAGAGTGGCTGCTCCAGCAGCGGTTCGAAGAACCCGGCGGGGCGGTGGGTGCGTCGCTCGCCGCGCTCACCTGGGCCAGACCGGGGCCGGCGGCCCGGTGGCTGACCGGTGAGGCGCTGGCAGAAGTATCGATTCGCTTGCAGGGGGCGACCCATCGCTCCGGAGTAGGACCCGGGCAGCGGCCGGGCGACTTCCGCGCGCGCGGGGCGTTGGCCCGGGCGGCGGCGGACGTCCGCGTACTGGAGCAGGCCGCGGAGATCCGCTTCCAGCGCCTGCACACACCCTTCCTCGACAACCAGGTCGTGCGCGCCTGCCGGGCCCTGCCCGAGGCGCTGCGCGTCCAGCCCGGGGCCCGGGCGGCGATCCTGCGTACGGTCCTGAAGGGCGCCGGCGTCGCGGACCTCCCGCCCGGCTGGGGCGCGCCCTCCCATGCGCCCGCGGCGGCCGCCGCACGTGCGGGACTGCGCGTTGCCGTGGACTCCCTGATGGCGTTGTTCGACACGCCCCTGCTGGCGGAGGCCGGGCTGGTCGAGGCCCGGGTCGTCCGCAAGGCCCTGCGCGCGGCGGCACAGGGCGAACCCCTGCCCCTGGACGGGCTCGCCGACCTGGTGTCCCTGGAGCTGTGGCTGCGCCGCCTGCTCGCCCGGCGCGGCACCTGCTGGACGGGAACACCGGCACGCGCGCGTGCGGTACCGGCGGGGATCACACCGCGCCGGGGGGCGCTGGCCTCGGGCGCGTGAGCCGGCGCGCGTGCGGAACGCGCCTCGACACCCCCTACGAGCAGGTGAACTTCGACGCGGCCCAGTCCGCGAGTGCCAGGTTGTCGAGGGCGCTGTGCGGCTCCACCACCAGCCGTACGGTCCTGCGCCCGGTGAGGTCCACATGGACGGGGACGGCGGGGTCGCCGCCCTTGATCACCCCGGACTTCCACAGCTGGACACCGTCCGCGTGGACGGAGAAGGAGACCTGGCCGAGCTTCAGCATCCCGTCGTCGACACCGACCCACGCATCGTAGGAGGCGCACTCGCGGTTGAGGTCGACGGTGACGGAGGACCGGCCGTGGACGGTCACCCCGCGCGCGTACGACGTACCGCCGACCGACAGGCCGCCCCGCTGCCACACCCAGGTGCTGCCGCTGAGCCGCATCTCGGGTTCGGTGCCGTCGCCGGTGAGGTCGTAGGACAGCTCGCTCAGCTGGTAGTCGGTCCCTGGGGGCGGCGGGGTCGGGGTCGGAGTGGGCGTCGCCGTAGGCGTCGGGGTGGGCGTCGGCTCCAGGGTGGGCGTGGGCGCCGCAGTGGGCGTGGGGGACGGTGTGGGCGTCCGGGCCGGGCCCGCCGCCGGGACGATCGCCGGCGGCCTCGGAGCGGGCTCCTCGGGCGACGGCGTGGGCGTGGGGGTGGGCGCAGGCGGCTCGGGCTGGACGATCGGCGCGGACGCGCGCGGCCTCGCCTCCGGCTTCTCGGGCGGGCTGTCGTCGCCGGCAAGGGCGAGCGCGACCACCGCGATCGCCGTGGCGACCACCCCGGCCGCGATACCGGCCTTCACCGGCGCACCCAGCCCCTCCGACGCCGCACCACCGGCGCCGGCCCCGCCGGACGAGCCACCGCCCGACGCGCCCGCTGCACCCGCAGCACCGGCTCCGGCGCCTCCGGCGACGAGCCCGGCCGCCTTGGCGTACCCCGCGGCCCCGAACCAGCCGATGACCGCAACCGGCACGACGGCGGGGATGCCTCCGGCGACCTCCTCGATCTGGCCGGCGGCCAGCCGGCACCTGGCGCACTCCTCCAGGTGCTTGCGCAGCCCCCGCTCGGCGCGGGTGCGCAGCCTGCGGCGGGCGTACGTGCCGAACTGGCCGGCGTAGCGCGCGCACTCCTCGTCGCTGGTGAGGGCGGCGCTGACGTGGGCCTGGAGGTAGGCCTGTTTGAGGCCCTCGCGGGCGCGGCTGGCGAGGACGCGGGTGCCGTTGGCGTCGAGCCCGAAGAGCGTGGCGACCTCGCTCGGGGACTCGTCCTCGACCTCGGTGTGCCACAGCACGGCCTGCCAGCGCTCCGGCAGCGACCGGAAGGCCCGCATCGCCAGGGACTGCTCGGCCTCGTGCATCGCCCGTACGTCGGCGCCCAGTTCGAGTGTGTCCCGGTCGGACCCGTCCGACCGGGCGGCCTGCGTGGCGAACACCGCGAAGTCGTCGACCAGTTGCTCCCGCTTCGCGGAGTTCGTCCAGTTCGCGGCGACCCGCCTGACGGTGGTGAGCAGGTACGCGCGTACGGCGTGCTCGGGCCCGGAGCCGCCGCGTACCGCCTGGAGCATGCGGGCGAAGACCTCGGCGGTGAGGTCGTCTGCGGTGTGGGCGTCCCGGCAGCACGTGCGCGCGTACCGGCGGACCGCGTCCGCGTGGCGCCGGTACAGCTCCTCGTAGGCCGTGTCGTCGCCCGCGCGCATCCGTGTGATCAGCCCGGCGTCGGACGTCGGCGGCTCGGCCGGCGGCGTCAGGACGCCGTCCTGCCGCCGGTCGCGCTGCGCCGGTACCTGGGGTGGCGTGAGGCCCTCGGCCTCGGTGCCGTCGCCACCGAGTGACTCGTCCCGCCCGTCAACACCCATCGCGGAAAGCCCCTGCCGCCTGCCCAACCAGCCCCGAACAGGAGCCAGAGTGCCATATTGGCTTTTGTTCAGGAGGCGGAGTGCGGACCATCCACTCGTCCGTGGGGACCTGCTGTGAGCCGGTACCGGTCGTCAGTCGTTCGGGCAAGGCTCAACGGGCGGTCACGGAGGAGGCGTTGGGCCGGGGGCGGCGCACCGCCCCCGGCCCGCTGCACCACACGTCACGCCGGTCGCGACCGCAGCCCCTCCAGCAGAATGTCCAGCAGCCGCGCCGAAGCCGCCGCCTGCTGCGCGGCATCCGGCAGCGAGGGCGCCGCCGTGGCGATGACCAGCAGAACGTCCGACACCGACACGTCCGGCCGCAGCTCGCCCGCCGCGCGCGCCCGCTCCACGAGCTGGCCCACGACGTCCAGCAGCGCCGCCGCCCCACTGTCTTCCTCGGCCGCCGACGACCCCTCCGGCACGAGCCGCAGCTCACCCGCGCCGGGCTGGATCCGCTGCTGCGGCACCCGCGCCTCGTCGAGCCGGGCGCGTTCGCCGGCCTCGTCCGCTACGCCGACCCGCAGCACCTGCGGCGGCAGCAGCCGCCCGGCACCCGAGGCCACCGACGTACGCAGGAACCGCGACAGCGCCGACCACGGCTCGTCCTCCTGGCCGAGCGCCGCCCGGGCCTGGTCGGTCAGCCGGGAGGTCTCCTCCTCGGCTATCCGCCGCACCAGGACGTCCTTGCTCGGGAAGCGCCGGTACACCGTGCCGACACCGACCCGCGCGCGCCGCGCCACGTCCTCCATCGGCGCGCCGTAGCCCAGCTCGCCGAAGACCTCGCGCGCCGCCCGCAGTACATGCTCGAGATTGCGCTGTGCGTCCACGCGCAGCGGCGTCGTCCGCGGTCCGTCCCCGCGTCCGTCGCCCGCCGCCGCGCCCACCATGCCACCAGGTGCGATGGCAGAAGCGGTAGACCAACGAGAGTCCTGAATGTGCATACGAAATCCCCCGGTAATGACGTCTCCCCCCGGAGACTCTCCCCGCCATAGATAAGCCGGAGCGTGTGGAACAAGCCCGGAACCGCGAGCCCGCCCGCCGGACCACGAGCCTGCCCGTCGCGAGCCCGAGAACCCAGGAACCCGGGAACCCGGCGAGCGCATCCCCCTACACCCCGTCGACACACGAACATAGTTGAGAGGGACTCAATTCAGAAGGGGCAGGTTCCGCACGGAGCGCCCCCCGATCGGAGTACGGGTCGTATACGTCCCGGTTGCACACCGTTACGCCACCCGGCTCACCCCCGCTGACCTGCACGGATGTCGCCTGCGCCGACATTTCGGCCAACCCTGCGCATGCCCCGCGCGCGGTCACACAATTTGCCGGGGCTGTGGACAAACGCAAGCGCCGGGTGCGTCATGGGATGGTGAAGGAACCTGCGCGCATTCTCGTTGTCGGCGGCGGCTACGTCGGGATGTACACGGCCCTGCGCCTGCAACGGAAGCTGAAACGGGAACTCGGGCGCGGCGAGGCCGAGATCACGGTCGTCACGCCCGACCCGTACATGACGTACCAGCCGTTCCTCCCCGAGGCGGCCGCCGGTTCCATCTCCCCCCGCCATGTCGTCGTACCGCTCCGCCGCGTCCTGGCCGACTGCCGGGTCGTCATCGGCGAGGTCCGCTCCATCCGGCACGCCGAACGCGTCGCGGCCCTCACCACCCTCGCCACCGAGGAGGAGGGCACCGGCGCCGAGCAGCTGTCGTACGACGAACTCGTCCTCGCCCCCGGGTCCGTCTCGCGCACCCTGCCCGTCCCCGGCCTCGCCGACCACGGCATCGGCTTCAAGACCGTCGAGGAGGCCATCGGCCTGCGCAACCACGTCCTGGAGCAGATGGACATCGCCTCCTCCACCCGCGACCCCGCCATCCGCGACGCGGCCCTCACCTTCGTCTTCGTGGGCGGCGGATACGCCGGAGTCGAGGCACTCGGCGAGCTGGAGGACATGGCCCGCTACGCCACGCGCTACTACCACAACGTCCAGCCCGAGGACATGAAGTGGATCCTCGTCGAGGCCTCGGACCGCATCCTCCCCGAGGTCGGCGAGGAAATGGGCCGCTACACGGTCACCGAACTACGCCGCCGCAACATCCAGGTCCTCCTGGGCACCCGTCTCGAATCCTGCGCCGACCGGGTCGCGGTCCTCAGCGACGGACAACGATTCCCCACGCGTACGGTCGTCTGGACGGCCGGCGTGAAACCCCATCCGCTGCTCGCCGCCACCGACCTGCCGCTCACCGAGCGCGGCCGACTGCACTGCACAGCCGAGCTGTCGATAGAGGGGCACGCGCACGCGTGGGCCGCAGGGGACGCCGCCGCCGTACCCGACGTCACCGCCGGCGCACCCGGCACCACATGCGCCCCCAACGCCCAGCATGCGCTCCGCCAGGCCAAGGTCCTCGGCGACAACATCGTCCACTCCCTGCGCGGCGAACCCCTCCAGACGTACGCCCACAAGTACGCCGGTTCGGTCGCCTCCCTCGGACTGCACAAGGGTGTCGCCCACGTCTACGGGCGCAAGGTGAAGGGCTACCCCGCCTGGTTCATGCACCGCGCCTACCACCTCAGCAGGGTGCCGACCTTCAACCGCAAGGCGCGCGTGCTGGCGGAATGGACCCTCGCGGGCCTCTTCAAACGGGAGATCGTCTCGCTCGGTTCACTCGAACATCCCCGAGCCGAGTTCGAACTCGCGGCCGGTGGAAAGCCTCCTTACGACCCGAAGGGGTCGACCTGACCCTCGCGAGGAACTCCTGCGGCCACCCCGGCGTCTGACGGATGTCGGCCCGGTCGGCCACACTGCCAGACTGATCCCCGCGACAGGGCGAGCCCCTGCCCACCAACCCACGAGGCTTCTCCCAAGTGCTGCACTTCCCAGGGGCCGTGACAAGGTACGGCCACCGACGTACGACCCCTGGGGGACCGGGCCGGATCCGGAGCCGGCCGACGACGACTACACGAGGCAAGGATTCGTGAACTTCACGCGCTGGAGCGCCCGGCTCCCCGGAACGCAGCGCCGCGCCGCAGCGCGGACCGCACACACGGTCACCCCGGACCGGCGAGGTGATGGCTCCGTCCCCGCAGCCCGCACCGAGCACCTGACCGACGACCCGGTGCCGGTCCCCGCCGTGGACGAACTCCCGGTACGCGAGGTCCTCGACCGCGTCCCCGCGCTCGTCGCCCTGGTCCACGGCCCCGACCACCGCCTCGCCTACGTCAACGACGCCTACGCCACCGCCTTCGGCGTACGCCCGCCCGGGGCACCCGCCCGCGAGGTCCTGCCGGAACTCCACGAACTGGGCCTGCTGCCCCTCCTGGACCAGGTCCTGCGCAGCGGCAAGCCCCGCACGGTCAAGTCCCGCAAGGCCCCCGACGGCCGCTCCTACACCTTCACCTGCACCCCGGTCGCCGAGGGCGACGGCAGCGACCCCGGCGTCCTCGTCTTCGCCACGGACGTCACCGACCACGCCGAGGCCGCCGAACGCCTCCGCGCCAGCGAACGCCGGCAGCGCGAGACCGCCGTCACCCTCCAGCGCTCCCTGCTCCCCCAGGAGCTGGAACAGCCCGACGACCTCCGCATCGCCGCCACCTACCAGCCCGGCGGCACCGAGGCCGCCGTCGGCGGCGACTGGTACGACGTGATCACCCTGGGCGGCGGCCGCACGGCCCTGGTCATCGGCGACGTCATGGGCAGAGGCGTCCGTGCCGCCGCGGTCATGGGCCAGCTCCGTACGGCCGTCCGCGCGTACGCCCGCCTCGACCTGCCCCCGCACGAGGTCCTCCAACTCCTCGACGGCCTCGCCGCGGAGATCGACGCCAACCAGATCGCCACGTGCGTGTACGCCGTCCACGACCCGAACGAGGGACGGCTGGTCTACGCCTCGGCCGGCCACCTCCCCATCCTCGTCCGCGACGACAGCGGCAACGTCCTGCACGCCGACGAACCCACCGGACCGCCCCTCGGCACGGGCGGCTGGATGCACACCTCGGGCTCGATCCCCCTGGGCCCCGGCTCCACCGCCGTCCTCTACACGGACGGCCTGGTGGAGCGCCGGGACAAGGACCTGGACGAGGGCATCGCCGCCCTCGAGCGCGCCCTGGCAGGCGCGACCGGCACCCCGCAGGTCATCTGCGACCGCCTGGTCCGCTCGGCGGGCGTGACGGCGGACCACGACGACGACGTCGCCGTTCTGGTCCTCCAGCACCCGGCCCGTACGGGCCCGGAGAGCGACCTGTTCCGCAACGCGGCCCTGGAACTGCTCGGCGGCGTGGAAGCGGCCCCACGCGCGCGTGCGTTCGCCTCCGGCGTCCTCACCAGCTGGCGCTTCCCACCCGACCTGCACGACCTCGGCGTCCTCGCGGCGAGCGAGCTGGTCGCCAACTCCCTCCAACACGGCACCCCACCCATGCGCCTCCGCCTCCGCCGCACCGACCGCCGCCTGATCGTCGAGGTCACCGACGGCAACGACCACCTCCCCCGCCGCCGCCGCGCAGAACCGGGCGACGAGTCGGGCCGAGGCATCGCCATCGTCGCAACGATCGCCTCCAACTGGGGCAGCAGACGAACCCCGGGGGGCGGAAAAGCAGTGTGGTGCGAATTCGCCCTACCAAAACCCTGAGCCACAACCCCCGTCAGCCCGCGGGCACCCACCCGTCGTGCCGCGGGCATTCGTGCCTCCCCCAGAGGGGACCCCCAGGGCGGCACGGGTGGGCGCGGGCGGCACCCCGCAGCGCGGGGCTGCGCGACCCACCCCGCCCAGCCGCAACGCCGCCCGCCCCGCCTCACGCCTCCGCAGGAACCGCCTCCGAAGCCCCACCCCGCGACACAACCCGACTCCGCCCCAGCCACGGCCGATCCTGCACGTCACTCAGCTCCCGCCCCAACCGCACCGCCAACACACTGATCCCCAGCGAGAACAGCAGAAACGTCACGACATACGGCCCATGCAACGCAGCCCCCATCGGCCCACCCACCGCCGGCCCAACCGCCAACGCAAGCTGCTTCACCAGCGCGAACGCCGAGTTGTACTGCCCAGCCATCCCCACCGGCGCAAGATCGGCAACCAGCGGAGCCACCGTCGGTGACAACATCGCCTCACCCAGCCCGAACAACGCATACGTCGAGATGAACGCCGCCGTAGCCATCTCCTGGCTACCGTGCCCCAGCCCCGCATACCCGGCCGCGACCCACGCGACGGCCCAGATCAGCCCGACCGCCGCGATCACCCGCGACCGCCGCCGCCGCTCGACGAACTTCAGCACGGCGAACTGCGCCACCACGATCATCGCGGTGTTGGCAGCCAGCGCCGTCCCCAGGGCAGACGTAGAAATCCCGGCCGCCTCGACCCCGTACGCGCTCAGCCCCGACTCGAACTGCCCGTAGCACGCAAAGAACAGCACGAACCCCAGCACACACAGCTGCACCATGGCCCGGTTACCCAGCAACTGCTTCCAGCTGCCCTTCGCCGACCGTCCCGGCGCATCCCCGATCCGCGGCGAGTGCGGCACCCGCACCGTCGCCATCACCATGACCAGCAGCAGGAACATCGCCGCCTCGATCGCGAACAGCAGCGTGAAGGACGAGACCCGGGTCGCGTCGACGAGATGACCACCGATGAGCCCGCCGACACCCAGCCCCAGGTTCTGCAGGAAGAACTGCATCGCGAACGCCCGGGACCGCGTCTCCGCCGACGAACAGTCCACGATCATCGTCGCCAGCGCCGGCTGCATCACGGCCTGCCCGGCCCCGAGCGCCCCCGCCGACAGCAGCACAGCCGCCGCATTGCCCGCGAACCCCAGGCTCAGCGCCCCCAGCGCGGCGGTGACCAGGGCGGCGAGCAGCACCGGCAGCGGGCCACGCCGGACGATGGCCCGCCCGGCGAACGGCAGCACGATCAGCGCGGCCACGGCGAAAACGGCGAGTACGAGCCCCGCCGTCACGGCCCCCAGCCCCCGCACCTGCGCCACATAGACGTACAGGTAGGGGACGGTGAAGCCGAGCCCGAACGCGCTGAGTGCGTTGCCCACGTGGATCCGGCGCATCGCTGCGCCCATCGCCCTGGTCACGTTCACCTCTCTCAAGTACTTGCGAGCGTCACTAGTTAGAGATGAAGACTTCACCCCTAAACTTCGAAGTTAAAGAGTACATACAGAAGGACTTCAACGCCAAGCAGGCCCGTGCGATACTTGCCCCATGGGCGACACCACCGGCACCGGCGTCACCGAGCCGACACTCGAAGAACAGATCGCCGCCTACCAGCGCGAGTTCCGGGACCTCGACCCCCAGGTCGAGAAGATCGTTTCGGCGCTCTCCCGCCTGAACCGCCGTATGAACGTCGCCTACGGCCGCCAGACCGCCGCGCTCGGCATCAGCAACGCCGAGTGGGAGGTCCTCAAGGCCCTCGTCCTCTCCGGCGCTCCCTACCGCATGGGCCCCAGCGACCTCGCCAAGCGCCTCGGTCTCACACCGGCCGCGATGACCCACCGCATCGACCGCATGGTCGCCGAGGGTCTGGTCACCCGGGAGCGGGACGAGACCAACCGCGTACGGGTGATCGTGGAGCTGACCCCCGAGGGCCGCGAGAAGTGGCTCGAGGCCATGCGACTGGCGTCGGTCTTCGAGGAGGACCTCCTGCAGGACCTGTCCCCGGACGAGCGAACAGTCCTCGGCGAGGTCCTGACCAGGCTCCTGCGCAGGGTGGAACACGCCCAGCCGGACGCCGGCGGCCGCCTCAGTGACCTGGACTGAAGCGGGCGTAAAAGATCTTGACAGGGGGTGCTTGACAGCCCCCTACCCGATCCGTAAAGTTCTTCGGGTTGCCACGGAGCCGTAACGGTTCTGCGGCAGCACCTCCCGCCGCGAAAGCGGCAACTCAAACCACCAGCACGATCTCCCGACGGGGTTGATTTCGGCGCGCCCGAATTCAATTCGAGTGGGACTCGGCGGCCCGATTGGGAATCGCCGAGAGAATCCGCTAAGGTTTGAGACGTCGGAACGGCCCAACGGCCGGGAAGACAAGCCCCGCTGACTGGGAGTCAGGCCCGAAAGGGTCTGATAGAGTCGGAACCGCCGGAAAGGGAAACGCGAAAGCGGGAACCTGGAAAGCGCCGAGGA
>NZ_JBQQCE010000368.1:0-9944 GCF_052245645.1 Streptomyces sp. KR55
CCTTCCCACTCAGCAAAACGAACCGAGCCGCCCGATGCCGCTGCCCCGCATACGGCTTCAGCAGCTCAAGCATCACCGCATCGTCCGCATTCCGATCTCCGGCCAACGCCCACCCCACAATCCCCGGCAGATGCAGATCCCCCACCGTCACCGCATCCGCCGCCCCATGACTGCGCTGCACGGTCTCCGCCGACGTCCACGGCCCCACCCCGGGCACAACCTCCAACCGTGCCTGCGCAGCCCGGGCCTCCATCCCCACCGCCTCCTCCAGCCGCGCAGCAACCCGCACGGCACGCAGGATCGTGGACGCCCGCTTGTTGTCGACCCCGGCCCGATGCCACTCCCATGACGGAATCAGCGCCCACGTCCGCGGCGCCGGCATCACACACATCCGTCCCGGCACGGGCCCCGGCGCCGGCTCCCCGAACTTCCGCACCAGCAATCGCCACGCCCGATACGCCTCATCGGTCGTGACCTTCTGCTCCAGAATCGACGGAATCAACGACTCCAGCACCAACCCGGTCCGGGTCAGCCGCAACCCCGGCCGCCGATGCCGCGCAAGCGCCACGATCCGATGCCGCGGCGCGAAGACGGACGGATCGTCCGACGCCCCGAGCAGGTCGGGCAACTGCTCGAGCAGCCACTCCGCCCCCGGTCCCCATGCCTCCCCGCGTACCTCCCCACCCCGCACGGACACCCGCAACGTCCCCGGCCCGACCGGCGTACGGCTGGCCCGCCACACCGACCCGTCCGGCATCGCCCGGAACGTCGGATCCCCGGGCCCGCGCCGCAACGGCCCGAGCACCAGCCCCAGATCCAGCGGCCCGTCCGGCACCAAGACCCGTACCCGCCCCGCCGCAGCCGCCGCGGGCCGCGGCACCCCCGCGGGCACGGCGACTTCCCCACCGCGCACGGTTGTACGCGTGGGCCGCGGAGCGAAACGTCCTGCCACGAACGAGATCCCGGAAGAAGGAGAGAGGAAGGGGAGGGAGAGCGAGGAGCGACGAGGAACGGACCCTACGAGGGTAGGCGCCGCACCAGCTTGATCACCGCACCTCGATGAACGCCCCCGCATCCCGCTCCGCCCGCGGCCGCGGCTCCTCCGCCGGATGCCCGACCGCAACCGCCCCCATCGGATCCCACCCCTCCGGCAGCCCCAGCACCTCGCGCACGACATCCCGGCAGAACATCGTCGACGACACCCACGCCGATCCGAGCCGCTCCCCGGCCAGCGCCACCAGGAAGTTCTGTACGCCGGCCCCTGCGGCGACCACGAACATCTCCCGCTCGGCCCCGTCCCGCCGCGCGTCCCCGTATGTGTGCGACCCGTCCATGACGAGGCACGGCACGACCAGATACGGGGCGTTGCGCAGCACATCCCCGCGCCGCACCCGCTTGGCGATCGACTCCTCGCTCTTGCCGTCCCGGCGCAGGTCCGCGATCCACGCGTCCCGCATCGCGTCCAGCAGCTCGGTCCGCGACCGGGCCGACTCCAGCAGCACAAAACGCCATGGCGTCGTGTGGTGCGGCGCCGGCGCCGTCACGGCCGCGGCCACCGCCCGTCGTACCGCCCCGGGGTCGACGGGCTCGTCCGTGAAGGCCCGGACCGTACGCCGCTGGGTCACCGCCTCCCGTACCGCCTCCGACGTACCGAGCCGGAACATGTCGTCGCGCGCATCCCGTACCAAGGCTCGCGCCCCCTCTCCGTCCTCCTCGGCCACCAGCTGCGGCAGGCCGCGCACCACGGCGACGGGCAGCCCGGCAGCCTTGCCCTTGACCAGGTCGCCCGCGGCGGCGAGTTCGTCGGCCGTGGCGACGACGGTGGCGCTGAGCGGATTGCCGTGCGCGTCCGCGCCCCCGCGCAGATCGTCGACGACGCGCACGCCGGCGGCGCCGATCGCCACGTCCGTGAGCCCCGCGCGCCAGGGCCGCCCGAAGGTGTCGGTGACGACGACCCCGACGTTGACGCCGAGGGCGTCGCGCAGCCCGCTCCGGATCGCGCGCGCGGACGCGTCCGGGTCCTCGGGCAGCAACAGAACCGTCCCGGCGGCGGTGTTGGAGGCGTCGACGCCGGCGGCGGCCATGACGAGGCCCTGCCGGTTCTCGACGATGCGCAGTGCGCCACGCCGGGCCACCACCCGTACGGTCTCGGCGTCGATCGCGGCCTCCCGGTCGGCCGCCTCGACGATCCGTCCCTCCGCCTTGGACACGATCTTCGAGGTGACGAGCAGGACGTCCCCGTCGGCCAGCCCCGGTTCGGCGGCGGCGATCAGCTTGGCGAGGTCGTCACCGGGCGCCACCTCGGGAATGCCGGGCACGGCCCAGATCCGGTAGCCCTCCGCGGTCTCCTGGCTCACGACGCCCGCACCTCCTCCGCCAGCGCCAGCGCCTCGCGAGCCATCTGCGCGGCCGCGTCCTCGTCGGTCATCAGCAGCGGTACGGCCCGGCAGCGGATGCCGGCCGCCTCGACCCGCTGCACCGATTCCGCGTCCACGGTGTCGACGAGCCAGCCGTCGAGCAGCCCCGAGCCGTAGTGCTCGGCGACCGCGGCGGCCGTCGACTCCACGCCGACCGCGGCGAGCACCTTGTCGGCCATGCCCCGCACAGGCGCGTTCCCGACGATGGGGGACAGGCCGACGACCGGCACCCCGGCGTCGGCGATCGCCTCCCTGATGCCGGGCACGGCCAGGATCGTGCCGACCGACACGACCGGGTTGGACGGCGGGAAGAGGATGACGTCCGCCGCGGCGATCGCCTCCAGCACACCCGGGGCGGGCTTGGCCTGCTCGGCGCCGACCGGTACCACCGCCTCGGCCGGGACGGAGGCCCGCAGCCGCACCCAGTACTCCTGGAAGTGGATCGCCTTGCGCTCGCCGTCCATCGAGACGGCGACGTGGGTCTCGACGCGGTCGTCCGTCATGGGGATGAGCCGCACCCCTGGCTTCCACCGGTCGCAGAGGGCCTCCGTCACCGCACTCAGCGGATACCCGGCGCCGATCATCTGCGTCCGCACGATGTGCGTGGCGAAGTCCCGGTCGCCCAGCCCGAACCACTCGGGCCCGACGCCGTACGCCGCGAGCTCCTCCTTCAGATGGAAGGTCTCGTCGGCCCGACCCCAGCCCTGCTCCTCGTTGATGCCGCCGCCGAGCGTGTACATCACCGTGTCGAGGTCCGGGCAGACCTTCAGCCCGAAGAGGTGGATGTCGTCCCCGGTGTTGCCGATGACGGTGATGTCCGCGTCCGGCACGGCCCGCTTCAGACCACGCAGGAACCGGGCACCGCCGATGCCGCCTGCCAGAACCACAATGCGCATTGAAACAGTGTGTCAGCCGTCAGGCTGACTCGTTGAGGGGTGGTGGCCGGATGACGGGTGGGCCGGTGTTGCAGGCGGGTACGACAGCGTGGTGTCCGGTTATGGGACCTGGCCGACGGCCGTGCACCGGGGGGTGTGCATCGGCATCTGCGTGAGTCCCGGGTAGTAGACGTGCAGACTGACGGCGGCCTCCAGCGCGTCGTTGACCACCTCGTGCACATACCCCGGCGCGAACACCCGCTGTGCCCCCGCCCCCAACGCGCGCGTGCCGCGCTCCGTCCGCTCGGTCAGCGTGCCCTCCAGGACGGTCAGGACGCCGGAGGAGGGGCCGTGGTCGTGCAGGCCGCTGCCCTGACCGGGCACCCAGGACAGCAGCCACACCTCGTAGCCGGGGCCGGTGCGCAGCCGGTGGTACCAGCGGCTGGTCGCGTCGTACTGGACGAGGTGCTCCCACTGGGAGCGGTCGGCGGCGATGGCGCGGGCCAGGCCGACGAACTCGGCAACCGTGGCCGGGTGCTCGCGCGGGGCCTGGAGCAGGTGCGGGACCTCGAGGATGTCGCCGGCGATCTGGAGGTCGCTGTCGCTGTTCATGGGGTGCGGTGTTCCTCGGCGGAAGAGAGGGGGCTGGCGGGGTGTCGCGTACCGTCCGCCCGGGTCACGGGCGAGGTGGCGTGCCCTGGTGGGGCTTCACGGGGAAACAGCGGTCGGGTCGCGGTGGACTCGACGGCAGCCGGAGCGCGTTCGGCTCAACAGCTGGAACAGCAACAACAGCTACAGCGAGCATGGGCAGCACCGAGGGACCCGGCGGAGCGGGTCGAGGTGGGCGCCAAGTTCGCGAGCATGCCCACAAGGACAGCGGTTCACACCTCCACTGTCAACTCGACGCCCGGAATGTGGGACATGGTTCACCTCATCCGGTTCATCTCTCAGGTGAAAGGTTTGTTCACGGGCCCACCGGGACACATGGCGCACAACCGGGCGCACAAGCCTCGTTGCGATCCCGTGATCCGACTGTGATCCGGTTCTCTTCGTCGCGCGTGCCGGAACGAGATCGAACCTGTGAGCGTCCTTCTCCGTACAGGTCCCGTGCGGAGCGGGAGGCCTCGGGGGTCTGATCTGCGTGTCAAGGTTTATGGCGATTTGAACACTTTCCGCACGGCCTTGGTTCCGCAGAGTGAATAAGGGGCTCAATAGCAGATCTCGGCTTGACTCGCCCGGAGCAGCACACTTGTAATTTCACTCGTGTCGTTCAGCCGAAATCGGTAACGGCTACATCACGGGGACGCGAAAGACAGACGAGGGGCGCACATGACCGAGCTGGTGCAGCAACTGCTGGTCGACGACGCGGACGAGGAACTCGGCTGGCAGGAGCGCGCGCTGTGCGCCCAGACCGACCCCGAGTCCTTCTTCCCCGAGAAGGGCGGCTCCACCCGCGAGGCCAAGAAGGTCTGTCTCGCCTGCGAGGTCCGCTCCGAGTGCCTCGAATACGCCCTCGCCAACGACGAGCGCTTCGGCATCTGGGGCGGTCTGTCCGAACGTGAGCGCCGCCGGCTGAAGAAGGCGGCCATCTGACCGAACGGCATGCATCTACTGCGTACATACGGGGCGAACGGTCCGTCGAGGGTGGGTTATCCACAGGCGGCGGGCCGTCGTCATGGCCAGCCGATAGTGTGGTCGCTCGTCCGAGACACCCCGCTGCCCCCAGTGGGCACAGGTGTCCACCGCAGTCCACCGAACCGGGGCCCGTACCTCGATGTCCGCGCACAGCCACACGGCAGCCAGTCAAGACGTCGCTGCCACGGCGGGATTCGACCCGACCCGCCCGCCAGAGTTTCCGCGTCACGTGGTGACAGCGGTGCTCGTCTCCCATGACGGCGCCCGCTGGCTGCCCGACGCGCTCGCCGGGCTGCTCGGCCAGGAGCGGCCCGTTCAGTACGCCATGGCGGCCGACACCGGCAGCGCCGACGACTCCGCCCAGCTGGTCACCGACGCCCTCGGCCCCGACCGCGTGCTCCACCTCGCCCGGCGTACCGGCTTCGGCCAGGCCGTCGAGGAGGCCAACCGCACCGCCCCCGTCCTCACCCCGGAGGAACTGCCGTACCTGAAGCGGCCGAGCGGCTGGGACCCCGTCACGCGCAGATGGCGCGACGACGCGTACGACATGCCCGAGCTCCCGCACGGGGAGCCGGTGCAGTGGCTGTGGCTGCTGCACGACGACTGCGCCCCCGAGCCCGACGCGCTCGCACAGCTGCTGCGGGTCGTGGAGAACGAACTCGAACTGGGCCGCGACGACGTGGCTGTCGTCGGCCCCAAGCTCCGCGGCTGGTACGACCGCCGACAGCTCCTCGAGGTCGGCGTCACCATCGCCAACTCCGGCCGCCGCTGGACCGGCCTGGACCGCCGTGAGCAGGACCAGGGCCAGCACGACCACGTACGGCCCGTGCTGTCCGTGTCCACCGCCGGAATGCTGATCCGGCGCGATGTCTTCGACCGACTCGGTGGTTTCGACCGTCGACTGCCCCTCATGCGCGACGACGTCGACCTGTGCTGGCGCGCACACGCCGCCGGTCACCGCGTCCTCGTCGCCCCGGAGGCGGTCGTACGACACGCCGAGGCGGCCTCCCGCGAGCGCCGGACCGTCGACTGCGTGGGCCGGACGTCGGCCTCCCCGCACAAGGTCGACAAGGCCGGCGCCGTCTACACCCTGCTGGTCAACACCCGTACGGCCACGCTGCCCTGGGTACTGCTGCGCCTCGTCCTCGGCACCCTGCTGCGGACCGTCGCCTACCTCGTCGGCAAGGTCCCCGGCCAGGCGGTCGACGAGATCCGCGGTCTGCTGGGTGTGCTGCTGCGGCCCGAGCGGATCATCGCAGGCCGCCGCAGACGCGGCCGTCCGGAGATCGACAAGGGCGAACTGCGGCCGCTGTTCCCGCCGCCCGGCGCGACCGTGCGGGCCACCGTCGAACAGGTGGCGAGCAGTGTCGTCGGCCGCTCCGACCCGGAGGTCGCCGGCGGCGCCGGACGGCACGGCGGCGCGGTCGAGTCCGGGCCCGGCGGCGACGACGCCGACTTCCTGGAGATCGAGCAGTTCGCACGCCTGAAGCGCATCGCCCGCAATCCCGGCCCGATGCTCTTCCTGGTGCTGCTGTTCGTCTCGCTGGCCGCCTGCCGCGAACTCCTCGGCGGCGGCGCCCTCGCGGGCGGCGCCCTGCTGCCCGCCCCCGCGGACTCGAGCGAGCTGTGGTCGCGTTACCTCGACTCCTGGCATCCGGTCGGCGCCGGCGGTGACGCGTCCGCACCGCCGTACCTCGCGCTCGTGGCGATGCTGGCCTCCACGCTGTTCGGCTCCACCGGGCTCGCGGTCACCGTTCTGCTCGTCGGCTCGGTGCCGCTGGCCGGCTTCACCGCGTACTTCGCCTCCCGCCCGCTCGTCGAGTCCCGGCTGCTGCGCGCCTGGGCGGCCGTCGTGTACGCCTTCCTGCCCGCCGCCACCGGCGCCCTCGCCGGCGGCCGCATCGGCACCGCCGTCCTCGCCGTGCTGCTGCCGCTCGTCGCGCGCGCGGGCGTCGCGGCGAGCGGCCTGGCGAACGCCTCGGGCGCGCGCGGCAGTTGGCGCGCCACCTGGGCCTACGCGCTACTGCTGACGATCACCACCGCGTTCACGCCGATCGTGTGGCCGGTCGCGCTCATCCTCGGCATCGGGCTGCTGGCCGTGCGCCGGGGCGACATCACCGCCCACGGCCTGCGCTTCCTCGCCCAGCTGGGCACACCCCTGCTGGTGCTCGCGCCCTGGTCGCTGTCGCTGCTGCCGTTCGGCTTCTTCCAGGAGGCCGGCCTGGAGTACGGCGACTCGGCCGCCTCCGCCCTCGACCTGCTCGGCGCCAGTCCCGGCGGGCCCGGCACGGTCAGCGGACTGATGCTCATCGGCATCGTGCTGGCCGCGCTGGCCGCCCTGATGCGCACCGAACGTCAGTCGGGCATCTGGACGGCCTGGGCGGTCGCCCTGGTGGGTCTGGCCCTCGCGGCCCTGTCGAACGGCTCCACCTGGGCCGGCCCGGCCACACTCGTCTACGGCATCGCCCTCCTCGCGGCCGCCGTGATCGGCGCCGAAGGCGCACGCGCGCGTGTCGCCGAGCAGAGCTTCGGCTGGCGCCAGCCGGTCGCCGCGCTGATCGCCTTCGCCTCGGCCGCGGGCCCGCTGCTCGTCGCCGCCGGCTGGATGATCCGCGGCGCCGACGGGCCGCTGGAGCGCCGCGACCCGGTGCAGGTGCCCGCGTTCGTCGCCGAGGAGAGCAACACCCGCGACCAGGCCCGCACCCTCGTTCTCGACAGCGACTCCACCGCGCACGTCGGCTACACCCTGGTCCGCGGCTCCGGCGCCCGCCTCGGCGACGCCGAACTCGCCGCGGCCGACGGGGACAACGCCGCGCTCGACAAGGTCGTCGCCAACCTCGTCGCCGGCTCCGGCGCCGACCAGGCCGACCAGCTCGGTGACTTCGCGGTCCGCTACGTCCTCGTCCACAAGGGCGCGCCCCGCGAGGTCAGCCGTGTCCTGGACGCCACGCCCGGCCTGAGCCGGCTCAGCCAGCAGGACGGCAGCGCCCTGTGGCGCGTCGACCGCCAGGTCGCCCGCGCGGCCATCGTCCCGGCCTCCGGCTCGGGCGACCCGCAGCCCGTCGCCGCCGGTCCGGTCGAGATCCACACGACCGTCCCGGACGGCTCCGAGGGCCGGACCCTGCGCCTCGCGGACACCGCGGCCGCCGGCTGGACCGCCACCCTCGACGGCAAGCCGCTCACCCGCACCACGGTCGACGGCTGGGCCCAGGGCTTCGAACTCCCCGCCACCGGCGGCACGCTGGACGTCACCTACGAGGACCCGATCGGCCACACCGCCTGGCTGTGGGCGCAGGGCCTCCTCGCCGTCGTCCTCGTCGTGCTCGCCCTGCCCGGCCGGCGCCGCGACATCGACGACGACCTCCCCGAGGAGCCGGCGATCCCCGCACAGGCCGTCGCCGGCGAGGGCCGCCGCGCCCGCCGCCTGCGCGCCCAGGCCGAGGCCGAAGAGGCAGACCGGGCCGAGGATTCCCCGTCCCCCGAACAGGAGGGGACACCGGTGGCCGTTCCGCAGCAGCAGCCGTATGGCGACTGGGACACGGCGAGCTACGCGGGCGCCGAGTACGGCACCTACGGCGGCGAGCAGTACCAGGGCGCCGGTCAGCAGTACGCGCCGGGCGGGTACGGGCAGTCGTACCCGACGGACCAGTACCAGGCGGATCCGTACCAGGGCGGCCAGTACGACCCGTACGCGTACGACGGCTCGTCGCAGACCGGCGGATACGACCAGACGTACGGCCAGTCCTACGACGAGACGTACCCGCAGGGCTACGACCCGACGTACGACCAGACGCAAGCGCACGGCGGGCACGACGACGGCAGTGAGCGCCCCGACGGGAGTCAGCAGTGAACCGCACCACCCTGTCCCTGATCGCCGGTGTGACCGCGCTCGCCGCCATCACCGGATTCGCCGCGCTGTCCGCGCCGGACGCCACCGGCACGGACACCGCCAAGGCGGCCGCCGAGCTGCCTGTGGAACGCACCAGCCTGCTGTGCCCGGCACCCAGCACCTCCGACCTCGCCGAGACGACGTACACGTCCTTCACGCCCGTCACCAAGGGCGCGGCGAGTAAGGGCAGGGCCGAACTCCGGCCCGCGACACGGGAGTCCGACGAGGGCGGCAAGAAGGGCCAGGACGACAAGCCCGTGCTGGAGCCGAAGGAGCCCGGCAAGCCCGGCTCCGGTGACACCTCGGGAGGCGACTCGCCCGCGCTGATCGGTACCGCGGAGGGGAAGTTCGCGCCCGGCTGGACCGTGCAGGAGACCACGGAGGTCGCCGCGGGCGCGGGCCGGGGACTGCAGGGCGTCAACTGCACCGCGCCGGACACCGAGTTCTGGTTCCCGGGCGCGAGCACCGCCGACGGCCGCACGGACTACGTCCATCTGACCAACCCGGACGACTCCGCCGCCGTCGTCGACATCGAGCTGTACGGCAAGGACGGGGCGCTGGAGTCCACGGTGGGCGAGGGGATCACGGTCGCGCCGCAGGCCGACGAGCCGATCCTGCTGTCGACGCTGACCGACGCCGAGGAGACCGACCTCACGGTGCACGTCAACGTCCGCAGCGGACGGGTCGGCGCCGCCGTCCAGGCGCTGGACGACGAGCTCGGCGGCGACTGGCTGGCCGCGGCGACGGACCCGGCCGGCAGCCTGGTGCTGCCGGGCATCCCGAAGGACGCCACATCCGTCCGCCTGATCGCCTTCACGCCCGACGACGCCGACGCCGACCTGAAGGTGCGGCTCGCCTCGCCCTCGGGCCTGATCACGCCCGCCGGGCACGAGACGCTGCACGTGAAGTCGGGCATGACAACGGCGGTCGACCTCGCCGACGTCACGCGCGGCGAACCCGGATCGCTGGTCCTGACGCCGACGGACCGGGCGGTGCCGGTGGTGGCGGCGGTTCAGGTGGTGCGCGGCAAGGCGGGCTCCCAGGAAACGGCATTCATCCCGGCCACGCGTCCGGTGGGCACGCGCGCGACGTCCGCCGGCAACACCGGGAAGGGTGCCACGCTGTCCC
>NZ_JBQQCE010000369.1:0-9930 GCF_052245645.1 Streptomyces sp. KR55
CGGACCATGGCCGCCGCGACGGCGAAGTCGCGCAGGCCCGGGTTGGCCGAGGAGCCGATCACGGCCTGGCCGATCGGCTCGCCCGCCGCCTCGCGCACGGGCACGACGTTGCCGGGGGAGGTGGGCTTGGCGATCAGTGGCTGGAGGGCGGACAGATCGAGCTCCTCCTCCAGGTCGTAGCGGGCCCCGGGCTCGGCGGTGATCTCGGTGAAGTGGTCCTCGCGGCCCTCGGTGCGCAGGAAGGACCGCACGGCGTCGTCGGCCGGGAAGACGCTGGTCGTGGCGCCGAGCTCGGCCCCCATGTTGGCGATGACGTGCCGGTCCATCGCGGTCAGCCGCGCCAGGCCCGGTCCGTGGTACTCGAGAATCCGGCCCACCCCGCCCTTGACGCCGTGGCGGCGCAGCAGCTCCAGGATCACGTCCTTGGCGCTGACCCAGTCGGGCAGGGCACCGGTCAGCCGGATGCCCCAGACCTCGGGCATACGCAGGTACAACGGTCGCCCGGCCATGGCCAGCGCGACTTCCAGGCCGCCGACGCCGATGGCCAGCATGCCCAGCGAACCGGCCGCGCAGGTGTGCGAGTCGGAGCCGGCCAGGCTCCTGCCGGGCACGCCGAAGCGCTGCATGTGGGTGGGGTGCGAGACGCCGTTGCCCGGTTTGGAGTACCAGATGCCGTAGCGTCGGCAGCCCGAGCGCAGGAAGACATGATCCTCGGCGTTGCGCTCGTCCGCCTGGAGCAGGTTGTGGTCGACGTACTGGACGCTGACCTCGGTGCGCACGCGGTCCAGGCCGAGCGCCTCCAGCTCCTGGACGACCAGTGTTCCGGTGGCGTCCTGCGTGAGGGTCTGATCGACCCGCAGGCCGATCTCCTCACCCGGCACCATGCGCCCTTCCAGCAGATGCTCCTCGATGAGGCGGTGCGCCACCGTCCCGCCGGAACGCTGCTGCGCTGCCATACCTCACCACCTCCCTGCGCAGGCCGGGTGCCCGTTGCGGGCGGACTTGCACATGCCGGTCCGACACCGGCCGGGCAGGGACGTGTGGACGCTCGGGCGGCGGATACCCGTACCAGGGCAGGTGGAGAACGGAGGTGCGTCGTGAATCTTCCAGTGCACCGTACCGGCGGCTCTCCGGAAGCATGGCGCCGGCGGGGTCTGTTCGACTGGGATCCGCTGTCCGAGTTCGAGAACCTGTGGCGCGACATGGGCCGCCTCTTCGAACAGCGGACGGCCCCCGCGTGGGTCGGCGGCCCCTGGGTGCCGCTGGTCGAGGAGGACGAGACCGAGGACGCCTACGAGGTGCGGGCCGAGCTGCCCGGCATTCCGCGGGAGAACATTTCCGTCGACGTCGGCGATCACGAGCTGCGGATCTCCGGCGAAATGAAGGACGAGGACCAGGGCCGCGTCCTCTCCCGCCGCAGCGGCCGGTTCTTCTACCGCACCAGCCTGCCGAGCGACGTCGACGCCGACAAGATCGAGGCCGAGCTGAACGACGGTGTCCTGCGCATCCGCCTGCCCAAGTCGGGTGAAGCCAAGCGCCGCCGCATCTCCATCGGGGGCAAGGGCTGAAGGAAGAGGCTGAGGACCGAGAAGAAAGGCAGGGCAGCGCATGCAGTTCCGTGACCGTAGGCAGGCCGGGCGGGACCTGGCCGAGCGGCTGCGCATCCTGCGGGAGGAGGGGGCTCTCCCGCGCCCCGTCGTCCTCGCCCTGCCCCGCGGCGGTGCCGTGGTCGCCCGCGAGGTCGCGCAGGTACTGGAGGCGCCGCTGGACGTGCTGGTCGTCCGCAAGATCGGGGCGCCGTTCCAGGAGGAGCTGGGTGTCGGGGCGATCGCCGGGGACGACCCTCCGCTGTTCGACGAACGCACCCTCGACAGCCTGGGCCTGAGCGAAACCGACGTCGCCGGGATCGTGGAACGGGAGCGGCAGGAAGTGCAGCGGCGCGAGCAGCGCTACCGGCGCGGCCGTCCAGCCTCGGATCTGCGGGGCCGCACCGTGATCGTCGTCGACGACGGACTGGCCACCGGGGCGACCGCCCGCGCCGCGCTGCGCCGGGTACGCCGCGAGGCGCCCGGGCGGGTGGTGCTGGCGGTGCCGGTGGGCTCCCCGGAGGCGGTCGAGCTGCTGCAGGGCGAGGCCGACGACGTGGTCTGCCTGCACCGGCCCGAGTCGTTCATGGCCGTGGGCCTCTGGTACGAGAACTTCGACCAGCTGACCGACGACGACGTACTCCAGGCGCTGTACGGCCCACGGGCTGTGCCCGCGCCGCCGGCCACGGGCAGTGCGGGGTGAAGCGAGTGCACGCGAGCTGTTACTCACGGGTTTGACTCTCGCGTCAGGGAGACCGAGCGATGGAACTGGTCGAGGAGCGCCCCTACCGCTTCCGCATCGACCCGCGTGCGGGGATGCGGGTGCCCGGCGTGGTGTTCGCCTCCCGTGACCTGCTGAGCGATGCCGAGCAGTCGCTGGAGCAGGTGGCCAACGTGGCGACGCTGCCGGGCATCGTCGGTGCCTCGTACGCCATGCCGGACATCCACTGGGGCTACGGCTTCCCCATCGGTGGGGTCGCGGCGACCGCCGTGGACACGGGCGGCGTGGTCTCGCCCGGCGGGGTCGGCTTCGACATCTCCTGCGGGGTACGGCTGCTGGCGGCCGACTGCGACCGGCAGGGGCTGCGGGGGATGCTGCCCGCGATCATGGATGGCCTGGGCCGGCGGATTCCGCGGGGTGCGGGCCCGGGAGGGGTGTGGCGGCTGAGCGGGCAGGAGGAGCTGGAGCGGATCCTGCGGGGCGGTTCCCGGTACGCCGTGGAGCAGGGCCACGGCGAGGAGCGCGACCTGACCCGCTGCGAGGACGGCGGGGCGGTCGCGGACGCCGATGTGACGCAGGTGAGCGAGCGGGCCAGGGAGCGGGGCCTGGTGCAGGTCGGCAGCCTTGGCTCCGCCAACCACTTCCTGGAGGTCCAGGAGGTCGCCGAGGTGTACGACGAACCGGTCGCCACCGCCTTCGGGCTCGCTCGCGGCCAGGTGTGCGTGATGATCCACTGCGGTTCGCGCGGCCTCGGGCACCAGATCTGTACCGACCACGTCCGGTTGATGGACCGTGCGATGAACCGGTACGGCATCACCGTCCCCGACCGCCAACTGGCCTGCACACCGGTCGACTCGCCCGAGGGACAGGCGTATCTGGGCGCGATGGCCGCGGCCGCCAACTACGGCCGGGCGAACCGCCAGTTGCTGTCCGATGCGGCACGCGGGGTCTTCCGCCGCGTCGCAGGTGTGCGGCTGTCCCTGGTGTACGACGTGTCCCACAACCTGGCCAAGATCGAAACGCACACGGTGGACGGGACACCGCGCCTGCTGTGCGTGCACCGCAAGGGCGCCACCCGCGCCTTCCCGCCCGGCCACCCCGAACTGCCCGAGGACCTGCGGGACTTCGGTCAGCCGGTGCTGATCCCCGGCACCATGGGCACGGCCTCCTACGTCCTCGCGGGTGTGCCGGTCGGCGACGCTTTCCACTCCGCCTGCCACGGCGCGGGCCGGACCCTGAGCCGTCACCGGGCCGCCCGCACGGTCACGGGCCGGGAACTGCGCGCCCGACTGGAACGTGCCGGTATCGCCGTACGCCCGAAGTCATGGCGGGGTCTGGCCGAAGAGACTCCCGAGGCCTACAAGGACGTGAGCGCGGTGGTGGCGGTGACCGAGGCCGCGGGACTGTCCCGCACGGTGGCCAGGCTGGTTCCGCTGGGTGTGGTCAAGGGGTGACCGTCCGGCGCGTCACACATCGACGGTGACCGCGCAGGACCAGCCGGACGGACCGGGCCCGATGTGCAGGTCCTCCCACGACACGCCCTTCGGCGCTGCACCGGTGATCTCGACCGCCTCGAGGTGGGCCACCGCCAT
This sequence comes from Streptomyces sp. KR55, assembly GCF_052245645.1. NCBI lineage: Bacteria > Bacillati > Actinomycetota > Actinomycetes > Kitasatosporales > Streptomycetaceae > Streptomyces > Streptomyces sp. KR55. Next base: position 3,900 of record NZ_JBQQCE010000369.1, read on the forward strand.
CCGCACGTCGAGGCCGCCGTCCGACGCCTCGGCCGCCACGCCGACGGGAACCTCGCCGTACACCTCCAGCCGGAAGATGACCTCGTCCAGCAGCGTGGTCAGGAGGTCCTCGTCGCTTCCTTCGGTGAGCCGCAGCCGGGCCTCGCCGGTCGGCCGTGCACCGGAGACGTCGGCGAAGCCCTCCACCATGCCCAGGACGGCCTCTACCAGGCAGCGCTCCCGACTCGCTCCCCATGCCTCGATGCGCACGTCCGCCGTGTGCGGCACCGACCGGTGTCCGCTCCGTCCCTGCCCACGCGCCGCCGCTGCGTCCTCGGCCATACCCCCCGAGTGCCCGCTCGGCCGGATCGCACGCGTCACCACGCCGGTCCCCATGGCATGACCGGGCGCGCGCACCAGTCGCTCGCATGCTCATGCCACGGATACGTCATCGGTATGGCGCCGTAACACTCCTGACCGAGGCTCATCTGGCACCTCCGGTCTCATCGGCAACAACTCACCCCCCACGTGACCGGGTTGATCGGACGCCGCGGCCGCATCGCGGGCGCGGGTGAGGAGGAGTGGATGGCTGCGGAGAGATCCACGGCATCTCGGCGCGACTTCCTGCGTTCCGTCGGGATCGCGGGCGGCGCGGGAGTGCTCTATTCGGCGATGGGCGCGCTGGGCCTCGCGCCGGTGCCGGACGTACGGGCCGCGGAGTACCGGGCGCCGCGCAGGAGCGACTTCGCGCTCAGCGGGCGCAGTGCCAGGAAGGTCCTGGTGCTCGGCGGCGGCATCGCCGGCCTGGCCACCGCGTACGAACTCGGCAAGGCCGGCTACGACTGCCGGATCCTGGAGGCGAAGGACAGGCCCGGCGGCCGCAACTGGACCGTGCGCGGCGGCACGACCCTGACCGATCTGGACGGCCGGAAACAGACCGCGTCGTTCTCCAAGGGCCAGTACATGAACGCCGGGCCCGCCCGGCTGCCCCAGTCGCACGTCACGCTCGAGTACTGCCGTGAACTCGGCGTCCCCGTCGAGGTGTTCACCAACCAGAACGCCAACGCGTACATCTACCACGAGAACAGCGCCGCCCTCGCCGGACAGCCGATCCGCTGGCGCACCGCGAAGGCCGACGTCTACGGCTACGTCTCCGAACTGCTCGCCAAGGCCACCGACCAGGGCGCCCTGGACGCACAGCTCACCGCCGCCGACAAGGAGCGGCTGATCGCCTTCCTGCAGAACTTCGGCGCCATCAAGGGCAAGGCGGACGGCTACGCCTACACCGGCACCGACCGGCGCGGCTACTCCGTCGAGCCCGGCGCCGCCTTCGAGGAGGGCACGGTGCTCGGGCCGGTGCCCTCGCTGTCGGACGTCATCGCCAGCGGCGTCGGGCAGCGCTTCTCCTTCGAACTCGGCTACGACCAGGCCATGCTCATGTTCCAGCCGGTGGGCGGCATGGACGCCATCCCGTACGCCCTGGCCGAGGCGATCGGACGGGACCGGATCACGTACGGCGCCGAAGTGCTGGAGGTCAAGAACCTGGCCGACGGCGCCGACGTCACCTACAAGGACGCCCAGGGCCGCACACGCACCCGGCACGCCGACTTCGTCGTGGCCGCCGTACCGCCCATGGTCATGGCCCGCATCAAGCACAACCTCGGCACGGACGTCACCGCCGCACTGAAGTACCCCGTCTCGACACCCGTCGGCAAGATCGGCCTGGAGTACCGCAGCCGCTGGTGGGAGACGGACGAGCACATCTACGGCGGTATCACGCCCACCGACACGGACCTGGCCACCATCTGGTACCCGTCCTACGGCTACTTCGGCCGCCGCGGCACCCTCATCGGCTACTACAACTTCGGCGCCAACGCCCTCGCGTACAGCGCCCTGCCGCACGAGGAGCGGCTCGCGCGGGCGGTGAACCGCGGTGTGAAGATCCACGGCGAGAAGTACCGCACGGAACTCGCCAACTCCTTCAGCGTGGCCTGGCACCGCACCCCGCACATCGAGGGCGGCTGGGTCGGCTGGTCCTCGCAGAACGGCCCCGAGTACAAGCTCCTCAACCAGCCCGCCGGACACGTGTACTTCGCCGGCGACTGGCTCAGCCACGTGATCGCCTGGCAGCACGGCGCGTTCAGCTCGGCCCGCAAGGTCGTGACCGACATCCACGAGAGGGTGATGGCCGCATGAACCGGCGTACGAAGGCTGTCATCGGTACGGTCCTGACCGCCTCGCTCCTCACGGGCGGTACCGCGCTCGCCGACGCCCGGGGCTGGTGGCCCGGCCCGAAGGAGGTGCGCGTCCTGCTGCCCGGCGGCCAGTCCAACCCGGCCATCGCGAACGGCGTGGCGACGGGCGGGGAAGTGGCCCTGTACCAGAGCAGCGGCCTCGGGCCCACGGCGCTCAACCCCTCGGCGCCGGAGGGGACTCCGGAGCGCTACACCGACCCGTCCCTCACCGAGGGGGCCGAAGGCGTGACGATCACCGAGGCGCAGGCGCTGGTCGTGCTGCGCAACATCAGGACCAACCTGGAGGCCGCGGGGCTCACCCCGGCCGATGTCATCACGATGAAGTGCTACCTGATGAAGCCGCCCGGCGCCGAGACCGCCGACTACGCGGGCTGGAACCGCGCGTACCGGCAGTATTTCGCCAACATCGACCTGACTACCCATCAGGTCGTGCCGGTGCCCATGGGTACGTCCGCCCCGAAGCCGCCGCTCCTCGCCAACAAGGCCCGCCCGGCGCGGGCCACGATGGAGGTCGCCTCACTGGCCGTCAAGGGCTGGCTGGTGGAGGTCGAGGTCACCGCGGCGTACAAGAAGCGCTGAGGGGTGAAGATCGGCCGAGATACGTCGGGGCGGGGTCCGCAATCGGGCACCGCCCCGTACGTTGCCCCTCTCCTGTCCCGCACGCCAACTCCTGCTACTGGGAGCATCCTTGGACATCGAAGGCACCTCAGACGCCCCCCGTTCCGGTCCGCTCTCCCGCCGCAGATTCCTCCAGGCCGGCGCCACGGCCACCGCCCTCGCCGCCGTGAGCACGCCGGTCGCGGCCGCCGCCTCCGGTACGACCACCCTCTCCCTCACCGCCGCCACAGGCGGCTCCGCGACCCTCGCCCCGTCCGGTGACCGGTTGGTCGCCGAGGTCCAGAACGTGCTCTGGTCCGTCCCGCGGGACGGAGGCACCGCCGTCGCGCTCACTCCGCCCGGCCTCGAACCCACCCGCCCGCAGTTCTCGCCCGACGGCAGCCGTCTCGTCGTGTGCGCCTACCGCGGTGGCGGCTTCCACCTCTGGACGCTGCGGCCCGACGGCACCGGGCTGCGACGGCTCACCGACGGACCGTGGGACGACCGGGGTCCGGCCTGGTCGCCGGACGGCACCCGGATCGCGTTCGCTTCCGAGCGCGGGGGCGACACAGTTACCGGCTCCCCGTACCGCATCTGGGTCGTGGATGTGCGGACCGGAGCACTGACCCGTCTCACCGGGCGCCCCGGCCAGCAGGGGGCCGGGCAGGACGCCGCCTGGGAGGACTTCGACCCGACATGGTCGCCCGACGGTGAGCGGGTCCTGTTCGTACGTGCGGCCGTCACCGCGACGGGCACCCTCCGCGCGACCACCGTCGCGTCGGTGGCCGCCGACGGCTCGGGCCCGGTCGCCACCGAGCACATCGACGACTCCGGCGCCCAGCTCATGACCCCTGCCGTCTCGCCCGCCGGGCGCCTGGCCTTCCTGCGCACCACGGCCTCGCCCGCGGCCTCCTGCACCCTCGTGGTGGACGGGAAGCCGGTTGCCGTCGAGGGCGATGTCCTCCCCGCGCCGCCCCGCTGGGCGGACGGCGAGCGTCTGCTCCTCACGGTCGACGGCCAGTTCCACCTGGTCGACCCGGACGCACCCGGCGACGGCGAGGAGATCCCGTTCACGGCCACGCTGCCCGTGGACCGCCCCCGCTACCGCGGCAAGAACCACGACTTCGACGGCGCCGACGCCCGCCCCGTCCGCGCGCTCCACCTGCCCGCCCTGTCACCGGACGGCCGCAGCGTCGTCTTCGCCGCGCTCAACGCGCTGTGGACCGCCGACACCACGGGGGGCCGCGCACCGCGCAAGGTTCTTCAAGTCCCCGCCACCCGCTATGTGCTGGCGCCGACCTGGACACCCGACGGCACGGCGCTGGTGTACGCCGACGACCGCGACGGCCTGTTCGCCGTACGGCGCCGTGACCTCGGCTCCGGCGAGGAGACCGTGCTCGCCGGGGGCGGCCGCGTCTTCCCCGCCCTGTCGCCCGACGGGACGCGGCTGGCCTGCCTGGACATGTCCGGCAACCTGGTGGTGCGCGACCTGCCCGACGGCACCGAAGGGGTCCTCGCCGCACCGCTCGGCGCGGGCGGGCTGCCCGGCCGCCCCAGCTGGTCGCCCGACGGCCGCTACGTGGCCCTGTGCGACCGCAACCGCCTCAACCAGCGCTTCCGCGAGGGCTACAACCTCATCCGGGTCGTCGACACGACCACCGGAACGGCCGCCCTGCACGCCCTCGCCCCGCACACCTCGCTTTCCGACCGCTACGACTCCGGCCCCGTCTGGTCCCCGGACGGCCGCTGGATGGCCGTCGTCGCCGAGTCGGCGCTGTGGCTGCTGCCGGTCCGCGCCGACGGCACCCCCGACGGCGAACCCCGCCCGCTCACCACCGAACCCGCCGACCACCCGTCCTGGTCCGCCGACGCCCGCACCCTGCTCTACCTCTCCGCGGGCACCCTGCGCCTGATCGACATCACCACCGGCAAGACCCGAACCGTCCGCGTCCCGCTCGACTACCGCCGACCGCGGCCGGCCGACACGGTCGTGCACGCGGGCCGCTTCTGGGACGGCACCGGATCGGACGTCCGCGAGGACATCGATGTCGTGATCCACGACGGCCGTATCGCCGAGGTGTCCCCACACCGCACCGGCCGCCCGGCCGTACGCCACCTCGACGCGAGCGACCGCACCGTGATCCCGGGCCTGTGGGACGCGCACACGCATCCCTGGCAGACCACCTACGGCGGCCGCCAGACCACGCTCCAACTGGCGTACGGCATCACGACGGCCGTCTCGCTGGGCGGGTTCGCCTACGAGCAGGCCCGTATCCGGGAGGCGGTCGCAGCCGGTGCCCTCGCCGGGCCTCGGCTGCTGACCACCGGCGAACTGCTCGACGGGGCGCGGGTCGCCTACAGCATGGGCCGCGCCCACCGCACCCGCGAGGGCCTGCGCCGCTCGCTGGAGCGTGGGGCCGCGTTGGACTGGGACTTCGTAAAGACGTACGTAAGGGCCCCCGGCTGGGTGATGAAGGAGGCCGCCGACTTCGGGCACGCACGGCTCGGGGTGCGCAGCGGCAGCCATCTGTGCACTCCGGGCGTGCAGCTGGGCCAGGACCTGACGACCCATCTCCAGGCCACCCAACGCCTGGAGTCCGGGCACGCGACCTCCGCGACGGGGCGTTCCTACCAGGACGTCGAGGAGATCTACACCCGCGTCGGATTCCACCTCGTCGCCACCCCGTTCACGGCACTGCCCCTGCTCGGCGCCGACCCCGCGCTTGCGGACGACCCGCGTGTCACCGCGCTCATGCCGCCGTGGGACACGGCGCTCGTACGGCAGCAGGCCGGGCAGCCGCCCACCGACGCCCAACTGGCGACTCTGGACAGGGAGCTGAACGTCTACCGGCGGATCCTCGCGGGCGGCGGACTGGTCGCGCTCGGCACGGACCAGCCGCTCGTCCCGGTCGGACTGCACCTGCACCTGGCCCTGCGCGCACTGCACCGCGCCGGCCTGTCACCGGCCGAGGCGCTGCGCACCGCCACCCTGCTGCCCGCGCGGGTCTTCGACGCCGAGGCCGACCTGGGCACCCTGGAGGAGGGCAAGCTCGCCGACCTCACGGTCGTGGACGGCGACCCGTTCACCGACTTCGCCACCCTGATCCGCACGGTGGCGGTCCTGAGCGGCGGCGTCCTCGTCGACCAGGCGGACCTGGTCGACGCCTTCGGGGACGCGACCACGCGGGGTGACGACCCAC
>NZ_JBQQCE010000037.1:0-34776 GCF_052245645.1 Streptomyces sp. KR55
ACCCGCCCAACGCGACAACTCGGCGCGCTCCTCCTCGGACAGCACGACCTCGACAGCACGCGGACCCCGATGCGACATGAAAACAGCCTACAGACTTACACCTGCAATTTCAGGCGCATCACACTAGGGCTGCGCGCCACCCCGCTGTGCGACCAGCACCTCCAGGCCGTCGAGGAGGCGTTGCAGGCCGAATTCGAAGTGGTCGAAGTCGGCGCTCCAGGTGTCGTCCGCGAGGGAGGCCATGATCGGGTAGCGGCCGGTGGCCATGACCTTCTCCAGTACGGGCACCTGTGCCTGCCAGAACTCGGCGTCCGTCAGGCCCGACCGGTGCTCGGCCTCCTCCTGGTACACCTGGGTGCGCGCGGCGCCGACGACGTACGAGTCGACCATGATGATCGCCGAGACCAGCTCCGGGTCGGTCAGGCCCATGGGCTTGATGCGGGAGAGGACCTTCTCCATGCCGTCGAGGGCGCTGGGGCCGAGGATCGGGCGGGCCTGGTTGACGTGGAGCAGCCAGGGGTGGCGGCGGTAGAGGGCGAGGGTGGAGCGGCCCAGGGCCTCCAGTGCCGAACGCCAGGTGCCGTCGCCGAGGTCGGCGGGGTTCTCGGAGGGGCGCTGGACGCGGTCCAGCATCAGGTCGAGCAGCTCGGCCTTGCCGGGGACGTAGCGGTACAGCGACATCGCGCCGGTGCCGAGTTCGGCGGCGATACGGCGCATGGACACGGCGTCCAGGCCCTCCGTGTCCGCCACCCGGACGGCCGCTTCCACGATCCGGTCCAGAGTCAGCCCGGGTTTGGGACCGCGACTCGGTCGTCGGCCGGTGTCCCACAGGAGTTCGAGGGTGCGGACGATATCGCCGCTGCCGCTGGTCTCCGTGGCGCCGGTGCGCCCGCCCGTGCCGCTCTTGCCGCTCGTCATGACCTCAGCTTATGTCCCCGGAGAAAAACTGAGTACGTCGTACGCGAAATAGGGTACGGTGTACTCGGTTGGTGCGGGTATCGGAAGGGACAACCATGGACGGATACGCGGTCCGGGCCGAGGGCCTGGAGAAGCGCTACGGCGAGAAACGCGCCCTCGACGGCTTCGACCTGGCCGTGCGCGAGGGCACCGTACACGGACTGCTCGGGCCGAACGGCGCCGGCAAGACCACCGCCGTACGCATCCTCTCCACGCTCGTCCGGCTGGACGGCGGGCGCGCGACGGTGGCTGGACTCGACGTGGCCCGGCAGTCGCGCGAGGTGCGGGCGAGGATCGGGCTCACCGGGCAGTACGCGGCGGTGGACGAGGTGCTCACCGGGCGGCAGAACCTGGAGATGTTCGGCCGGCTGTTCCACCTCGGCGGCAAGCGGGCCCGGGCTCGCGCGACCGAACTGCTGGAGCAGTTCGACCTGACCGACGCCGCCGACAAGGGCGTCGGCGGCTACAGCGGCGGCATGCGGCGCCGCCTCGACCTCGCCGCCTCGATGATCCTGGCCCCGGCGGTCCTCTTCCTCGACGAGCCGACGACGGGGCTGGATCCCCGCAGCCGCGGTGAGGTCTGGGAGTCGGTGCGGGCGTTGGTGGCGAGTGGGACGACGGTGCTGCTGACCACGCAGTACCTGGAGGAGGCCGACAAGCTCGCCTCACACATCACCGTCATCGACCAGGGGCGGGCCATCGCCGACGACACGCCGGACGGGCTGAAGAACCGGGTCGGCGGCGACCGTATCGAGGTCGTGGTCGCCGAGCGGTCCGAGATCCCCCGGGTGGTGAAGGCGGTCGCCCGGGTCTCGGACGGCGAACCCGAGGCCGACGAGACCGAGTTGAGGGTGCACGCACCGGTCACCGACCGGGTGTCCGCGCTGACGGATGTGGCCCGCACGCTCCAGGACGAGGGCGTCCGCGTCGAGGACATCGGACTGCGCAGGCCCAGCCTCGACGACGTGTTCCTGCGCCTGACCGGACACCGCACCGAGAAGGAGGCCGCCGCATGAGCGCCGTGGACCTGACCGGCCCGGCCACGCGCGGGCGTACGTACTGGCTGCTCGCCGACTGCTGGAACATCGTCCGGCGCGGCCTGACCCACTACCAGCGCCAGCCCGTCAACATCGCCTGGCAGCTGGGATTCCCGATCCTTTCCGTGCTGCTGTACGGCTATGTCTTCGGCAGCGCGATGAAGGTGCCCGGCGGCGGGGATTACCAGGACTTCCTGATGCCGGGCATGTTCGTGATGACCATGGCGTTCGGCTTCATCAACACCGCCACGGTCGTGGTGTACGACTCCACCAAGGGCGTCATCGACCGGTTCCGCTCGATGCCGATGGCCTCGTCCGCGGTGGTCGCCGGGCGTGGGGTGACCGATCTGATCGTCGCCTGCGCCGAGTTGGGGATCATGATGCTGACGGCGCTGGCCATGGGCTGGCGGCCGGACGGCGGGTGGGGCTTCCTCGCCGCGTTCGGGCTGCTGCTGTGGCTGCGGTTCGCGCTCATCTGGATCGGGGTGTGGCTCGGACTGATCGTGCCCAACCCGGAGGCGGCGGGCGGCCTGTTCGCGGTGGCCTTCCCGCTGACGATGATCTCCAGCATCTTCGTCGCGCCCCAGCTGATGCCCGACTGGCTGGGCTGGGTGGCGGCCTGGAACCCGATCTCGTCCACGGCCGCGGCCACACGCGAGCTGTTCGGCACGCCGATCGGCGGCGGCGACTCCTGGGTCGAGCAGAACGCGCTGCTGATGGCGGGGGTGTGGCCGGTGATCCTGACCGTGATCTTCCTGCCGCTGGCCGTTCGGCGGTTCCAGAAGCTGAGCCGCTGACGGTGCCTGTGTTGAGCTGCTGACGGCTCAACGATGAGGGGCGCCCGGAGAGTTCCGGGTGCCCCTCGTCGTCGTACGGGAAACCGCTACAGCTTCTCGATCACGTAGTCGATGCACTTCGTCAGCGCCTCGATGTCCGCAGGGTCGATCGCCGGGAACATCGCGACGCGGAGCTGGTTGCGGCCGAGCTTGCGGTAGGGCTCGGTGTCGACGATGCCGTTGGCGCGCAGGACCTTGGCGACGGCGGCGGCGTCCACCTCGTCGGTGAAGTCGATCGTGCCGATGACCTGGGAGCGCTTGGCCGGGTCGGCGACGAACGGGTTGGCGTACTTGATGTCCTCGGCCCAGCCGTACAGCGTGCGGGCGGAGGTGGCCGTACGGCGCACCGCCCAGTCGAGGCCACCCTGGCCGTTGATCCACTCCAGCTGCTGGTTCAGCAGGAAGAGGGTGGCGAGGGCCGGGGTGTTGTACGTCTGGTTCTTGCGGGAGTTGTCGATAGCCGTGGGGAGCGAGAAGAACTCCGGGATGTGGCGGCCGGACGCGTGAATGCGCTCGGCACGCTCGATCGCCGCCGGGGAGAAGACGCCGATCCACAGGCCGCCGTCGGAGGCGAAGGACTTCTGCGGGGCGAAGTAGTAGACGTCGGTCTCGGAGATTTCGACCGGGAGGCCGCCGGCGCCGGAGGTGGCGTCCACGAGCACCAGGGCGCCCTCGTCGGCACCTTCCACGCGCTTGATCGGCATGGCGACGCCGGTGGAGGTCTCGTTGTGGGTGAAGGCGTAGACGTCGACGCCCGCCGCGGCGACCGGCTCGGGGTGCGTGCCCGGGTCGGTGGAGATGACGTCCGGCTCGGCGAGCCACGGGGCGAGCTTGGCGGCCTTCGCGAACTTCGACGAGAACTCGCCGAACGAGAGGTGCTGCGACTTGTTCTCGATCAGGCCGTGCGTCGCGATGTCCCAGAACGCGGTGGAGCCGCCGTTGCCGAGGATCACCTCGTAGCCGTCGGGCAGCTGGAACAGCTCGCGGATGCCCTCGCGCACCTGGCCGACCAGGTTCTTGACGGGGGCCTGGCGGTGGGAGGTGCCCATGAGGGAGGTGCCGGTGGCGGCGAGGGCGTCCAGCGCCTCCGTCCGCACCTTGGAGGGACCCGCGCCGAAACGTCCGTCCGCGGGCTTGATGTCAGAGGGAATCTGGATCTCAGCCACGTCTGGAGGTTAGCCGGTGGGGGAAACCTGGGCGAAACGTGGTCCGTCCGGTGAGACGGTGTTTTGGTTTGCTGGACGCATGCAGGATCTCGAGGCGGAGCTGCGCGGGGCCGTCCGGGGCGACGTCGGGTTCGACGTCACGTCCCGGGCGCTGGTCACCATGGACGCGTCCAACTACCGGCGTGTCCCGCTCGGCGTCGTCGCCCCGCGTGACGCCGACGACGTGGCGGCGGTGCTGTCGGTGTGCCGGGAGCACGGAGTTCCGGTCGTGCCGCGGGGCGGGGGCACGTCGATCGCGGGGCAGGCCACCGGCACGGGCGTCGTGCTGGACTTCACCCGGCACATGAACCGGCTGGTGTCCCTGGACCCCGAGGCACGCACCGCCGTCGTCCAGCCGGGGCTCGTCCTGGACCGCCTCCAGGAGGCCGCCGCCCCGCACGGCCTGCGCTTCGGCCCCGACCCCTCGACGCACAGCCGCTGCACGCTCGGCGGCATGATCGGCAACAACTCCTGCGGTTCCCACTCGGTGGCATGGGGGACCACCGCGGACAGCGTGCGGGAACTGTCGGTGGTCACCGCGCGCGGGGAGCGGTTGCGGCCGGGACAGGGGTGGGCCGGGGCCCCGGCCGGGCTGCGGGAGCTGGTGGAGGGTGAGTTGGCGCTGCTGCGCACCGGCTTCCCCGAGCTGCCGCGCCGTATCTCCGGGTACGCGCTGGACGCGCTGCTGCCCGAGAAGGGCGCCGATGTCGCCCGCTTCCTGTGCGGCTCCGAGGGCACGCTCGGGGTGCTCACGGAGGCGGTCGTACGGCTGGTGGAGGCGCCACGCGCGCGTGCGCTGGCCGTGCTGGCGTACGCCGACGAGAGCGCGGCGGCGGAGGCGGCGGCCGGGCTGCTGCCATGGGGGTCCTCCCGCTCGAGCGAAGCCGAGAGTGGGGGACGGCCGCTGACGGTGGAGGGCATGGCGGCGGACCTGGTGCCCTCGGCCGCCGACCTGCCCCGTGGCGGGGCCTGGCTGTTCGTGGAGACCGGCGGGGACTCGGAGGCGGAGGCACGCGCGCGTGCGGAGGCGATCGTGCGGGCGGCCGATGTCGTCGATTCGGCGGTGGTGACCGATCCGGCGGGACAGCGGGCGCTGTGGCGCATACGGGAGGACGCGAGTGGTACGGCGACCCGTATGCCGGACGGGAGCGAGGCCTGGCCCGGCTGGGAGGACTGCGCGGTGCCGCCGGAACGGCTCGGGGCGTATCTGCGGGACTTCCGGGCGCTGCTGTCCGCGCACGGGCTGCGCGGCACGCCGTACGGGCACTTCGGGGACGGCTGCATCCACGTCCGTATCGACTTCGACCTGCTCACGCAGAAGGGTGTGGCCCGCTTCCGTCGCTTCTCCGAGGAGCTCGCCGATCTGGTGGTGGCGCACGGCGGTTCGCTGTCCGGGGAGCACGGGGACGGGCAGGCGCGGGCGGAGCTGCTGCCGAGGATGTACGGCGCGGAGATGGTCGATCTCTTCGAGCGGGCGAAGGGGGTGTGGGACCCGGACGACCTGCTCAACCCTGGGATGCTGGTGCGTCCCGCGCCCCTGGACGCGAACCTACGATTCGCCGTCCTGCCCGGGGAGCCGGTGGATGTTGCCTTCGGCTATCCGGCCGACGGCGGGGACTTCTCGGCGGCGGTACGGCGGTGCGTCGGGGTCGCCAAATGCCGTACGACATCGGCGACCGGCTCCGCTGTCATGTGCCCGTCCTTCCGGGCGACCGGTGAGGAGGAGCACTCCACGCGCGGGCGTGCCCGGCTGCTGCACGAGATGCTCGCCGGGGAACTGGTGACCGACGGGTGGCGGTCGACGGAGGTGCGCGACGCGCTGGACCTGTGCCTGTCCTGCAAGGGATGCCGGTCCGACTGTCCGGTCGAGGTCGACATGGCCACGTACAAGGCGGAGTTCCTGCACCACCACTACGAGGGCCGACGGCGACCGGCCGCGCACTACAGCATGGGCCGGCTGCCGGTGTGGCTACGCGCGGTGGCACGCACGCGTACGGCGCCGGTGGTCAACGCCCTGGCCGCCGTACGGCCGTTGGCGTGGGCGGCGAAGCGGCTCGGCGGGATCGCGCCGGAGCGGGAGCTTCCGCGGTTGGCGACGCGGACGTTCAGCCGATGGTGGGAGCGGCGGGACAAGGCCGTTGACGGCGACCTGGTCATCCTGTGGCCGGACACCTTCACCGAGTACCTCTCGCCGTCCGTGGGGCAGGCGGCTGTACGCGTGCTGGAGGCGGCGGGGCTGCGGGTGGCGCTGCCGCCGACGGTGCACTTCAGGAAGGCGCCGGTGGGGGACGGTGTGACGGTCGCCCTCGACCCGGTGTCCCTTCTGCGGGGCAGGGGCCGCGTCTGCTGCGGGCTGACGTACGTCTCCACGGGGCAGCTCGACCGCGCCCGTGCGGTGCTGCGCCGCACGCTCGACCTGATGGAGCCGGTGCTGGAGACCGACGTCCCGGTCGTCGTCCTCGAGCCCAGCTGTGCGGCCGCCCTCCGCGCGGACCTCCCCGAGCTGCTGCACGACGATCCGCGCGCCCGCCGCCTGGCCGACCGCGTCCTGACCTTCGCGGAGGCCCTTGAGCGACTCGCTCCTGGCTGGAGGCCGCCCCGGGTCGACCGTGCGGCGGTGGGGCAGACCCACTGCCATCAGCACGCGGTACTGGGGGACGCGGCCGACCGCCGACTGCGCGAGGCCGCGGGGCTCTCCGGGGAACTGAGCGGTGGCTGCTGTGGCCTCGCGGGCAACTTCGGTTTCGAGAAAGGGCACTTCGAGGTGTCGGTGGCGTGCGCGGAGGAGCAGTTGCTACCGGCGGTGCGGGGCGCGGGGGAGGAGGCGGCGGTGTTGGCGGACGGGTTCTCCTGCCGGACGCAGCTGGAGCAGCTGGCCGGGGTGCGGGGGCAGCACCTGGCCGAGGTGTTGGCGGAGGCGTTGGAGGCGTCCGGCCCTGACTCCGGGACAGTCGCATAATGGGTTCACACACCTGACGTAGTCCACTACCCTGAACTTGGCAGTACATCATGATGAACGAACCTCGAGCCGAGCCCCTGGACCGCCCGTGAGCACCCCCGACGCCACCACCACGCCTTCGCCCACCCCTACTCGGGCCGCACCCGCGTCGACGAACGGCACCGCACACCGCTGGGGCTCACTCGGTCCCGTCGGACTGGTGCTCGCCGGTGGGATCTCGGTGCAGTTCGGCGGCGCCCTGGCGGTCACCCTGATGCCGCGGGCCGGTGCGCTCGGCGTGGTGGCGCTGCGGCTGCTGGTGGCGGCGGTGGTCCTGCTGCTGGTCTGCCGCCCGCGCCTGCGCGGTCACTCCCGCACCGACTGGGGCACGGTGATCGTCTTCGGCATCACGATGGCCGCGATGAACGGCCTCTTCTATCAGTCCGTCGCCCGCATCCCCCTGGGCCCGGCGGTCACGCTGGAGGTCCTCGGCCCCCTCGCCCTGTCCGTCCTGGCGTCACGCCGGGCGCTCAACCTGGTGTGGGCCGGGCTGGCCCTCGTCGGTGTCGTCCTGCTCAGCGGCGGCGGTTTCGGCGACCTCGACCCGGTGGGGGTGGCGTTCGCGCTGGGCGCGGGCGCGATGTGGGCGGCGTACATCGTCTTCAGCGCCCGCACGGGTCGCCGCTTCCCGCAGGCCGACGGACTCGCTCTGGCGATGGCGGTGGGGGCTCTGCTGTTCCTGCCGCTGGGCATCGCCGAGTCCGGGGCGAAACTCGTCGACCCGGTGACGCTCGGCCTGGGCGCGTCGGTGGCGCTTCTCTCCTCCGTCCTCCCCTACACCCTCGAACTCCTCGCGCTGCGCCGCCTGCCCGCCCCCACCTTCGCCATCATGATGAGCCTGGAACCGGCCCTCGCGGCGACGGCCGGCTTCCTCGTCCTCGACCAGGCCCTCACCGCCATGGAGGCCGCCGCGATCGCGCTCGTCATCGTGGCGAGCATGGGGGCGGTGCGGACGCAGGTGGGGCGGGGGAGCCGGTCACTCAAACCGGGAGATTCCCGGCAGTAGCCGCCGTCACGAAGGCGGCGAAGGCCGCCGGGCTGACGGTGAAGGCCCCGGCGGCGGGGTTCTTGGAGTCGCGGAGGGCGATGTGGGGGGTGAGGTCGGCGACCTCGACGCAATCACCGCCGGTGTCGCCGCTGTAGGAGGACTTACGCCAGGAGGCGGCGCCGAGAGGCGCGCACTCGACGCACTCGCCGCCGCTGCTCCCGCTGTACGACGACTTACGCCACTGCACGCGCGTCTGGTTCAGGTTGCTCCCCATAGCGTTCCTCCATCACGCGGGCGATCAGGGCAGCCGAGTCCCTCGGGGAGAGAGCTGCGGCCTGCAGGCGAGCGTAACCGACGGAGCGCTCCTTGATCACTGGTGGATTGGCGGTCATGTGCCCTTGGTCGTAGCTCTCGCTGTAGTGCAGGTCCGGATTGTCATCGAACCGGAGTAGCGTGAACGAACCCATCATCCCTGCATGCTGACCGGCCGAGAATGGCAGCACCTGGATCTCCATCCACGGTTGGCCGAACATGCTCAGCAGGTGGGCCAGTTGCTGCCGCATGATCTCCCGGCTGCCGATTTCCCGATACAGCACCGCCTCGTCCAGTACGACCCACAGCACCGGCGGGTTCTCGCGTTGCAGGATGCGCTGGCGGTCCAGTCGCGCGGCCACCATTTCGTCGAGCCGGTCCGAGTGCTCGACGCCGAGCACGGATCGCGCGTACGCCTCCGTCTGCAGAAGCCCGTAGACCAGTTGGCACTGGTACGTGGAGATGTACGCGGCCTTCGCCTCCATCTCCGCGTACGGCTGGAACCAACTCGGCAACTGGCTCCGTAACACGAGCCCGACCAGCCTCGAGAACGTCCCGTCCGTCCCCAGCGCCGCATCCACCCGCTCGGCGAACTCCCGCTGCGGCACCTTGGCCGCTGTCTCGATCTGCCCGATCAGTGACCCCGTACAGAACACGATCGACCCCAGTTGCGCCAGCGTGAGTCCCGCGGCCTCCCGCTTGCGGCGCAGCTCGAACCCGAAGTAGTCCAACGGCGACGCGCTGGGGTCCAGTTCACGGCTTCGCATGCCAACCACCTCCCATCACCGAGAGTAGCTACACGTAAGCAAACAGATGCAGCGGTTGTGGAAAACTAAATAATGCAAGCATGCTTGCTTGTTTCCTGGGCCGCTGCCATGCTCCTCCTCATGGCCGACCCGACGCCCGTGCTCGACGACCTGCGTGCGGAAAGTGACGAACTCGACCGGCTGGTAGCCGAGTTGAGCCCGGAGCGCTGGACGCTCCCGACCCCCGCCCCCGGCTGGACCATCGCCCACCAGATCGCCCACCTTGCCTGGACCGACCGCTCGGCGCTCCTCGCCGTCACGGACGAGGACGGTTTCCGAGGCCTGGTCGAACAGGCCCTCGCCGCGCCCGACACCTTCGTCGACCAAGGTGCCGAGGAGGCCGCCCGACTCCCGCCCGCCGAACTGCTGTCGCGCTGGCGCGAGGGCCGCACCGCTCTGGACGACGCGCTCCGCAAGGCCCCGCAGGGCGCCCGCTTCCCCTGGTACGGCCCCCCGATGTCGGCCGCCTCCCTCGCCACCGCCCGCCTCATGGAGACCTGGGCACACGGGCTGGACGTGGCGGACTCCCTCGGTGTCACCCGCGCCCCCACCGACCGCATCCGACACATCGCCTGGCTCGGCGTCCGCACGCGCGACTTCGCCTTCGGCGTGCACGGGCTCCCGGCCCCCACCGATCCCGTCCGGGTGGAACTCCGCAGCCCCTCCGGCGAGTTGTGGGTGTACGGCCCCGAGGGCGCCCCGCAACGTCTCACCGGCCCCGCCCTCGACTTCTGCCTCCTGGTCACCCAGCGCGCCCACCGCGCCGACCTGGCCCTGCGCGCCGAAGGCCCCGACGCCGACCGCTGGCTGGACATCGCCCAGGCCTTCGCGGGCCCGCCCGGCACCGGCCGCCCGCCCACGGGAGCCGTCGGATGACCCTCCGCATCGGCAACGCCTCCGGCTTCTACGGCGACCGCTTCGACGCCATGCGCGAGATGCTCACCGGCGGCGAACTCGACGTCCTCACCGGCGACTACCTCGCCGAGCTGACCATGCTCATCCTGGGCCGCGACCGTCTCAAGGACCCGGCCGCCGGATACGCCCGCACCTTCCTCCGCCAGCTCGAGGAATGCCTCGGCCTCGCCCACGAGCGCGGAGTCCGGATCGTCACCAACGCCGGCGGCCTCAACCCGGCCGGACTCGCCGACAACATACGGGAGTTGGCCGACCGCCTCGGTATCCCCGTACGCGTCGCGCACGTCGAGGGCGACGACCTCACCGCCCGGCACCCCGGAAGCCTCGCCGCCCACGCCTACCTCGGCGGCTTCGGCATCGCGGCCTGCCTGCGCGAGGGCGCCGACATCGTGGTGACCGGGCGGGTGACGGACGCGGCCCTGGTCACCGGGCCCGCCGCCGCCCACTTCGGCTGGCAGCCGGGGGAGTACGACCGGCTCGCGGGCGCCGTCGTCGCCGGGCATGTCCTGGAGTGCGGCACGCAGGCCACCGGCGGTAACTACTCCTTCTTCCGCGACGGCGACGTCCACCGGCCCGGCTTCCCCCTCGCCGAGATCCACCCAGACGGCACCTCCGTCATCACCAAGCACCCCGGCACCGGCGGTTTCGTCGACGTCGGCACGGTGACCGCCCAGCTGCTGTACGAGACCGGCGGCGCCCGGTACGCGGGGCCCGACGTCGCCGCCCGGCTGGACACCGTACGGCTGACGCAGGACGGACCGGACCGCGTCCGCATCGAGGGCGTCCGCGGAGAGGCCCCGCCCCCGACCCTCAAGGTCGGCCTCAACCGCCTCGGCGGCTTCCGCAACGAGGTCGTCTTCGTCCTCACGGGCCTCGATATCGAGGTGAAGGCCGCACTCGTGCGGGAGCAGATGGAGGCGGCCCTCGGCAAGGTCACCGAGGTGCGCTGGGAACTGGCCCGCACCGACCGGCCCGACGCGGACACCGAGGAGACCGCGAGCGCCCTGCTCCGGCTGGTCGTACGGGACCCGGAGCAGGATGCGGTCGGGCGGGCGCTGAGCGGGGCCGCCGTGGAGCTGGCGCTGGCCAGTTACCCCGGCTTCCATGTGGTCGCGCCACCGGGAAAGGGCGCGCCTTATGGGGTCTTCGAGGCGGTCTACGTCCCTCAGGGCGCCGTCGCGCACACGGCGGTCCTCGACGACGGGCGCCGGATCGCGGTTCCCCCGGCCGCCGAGACCCTCGTACTCGACGACGTGCCCGAACCGCCCCTGCCGGAGCCCCTGTCGCCGGGGCCGACCCGCCGCGCCCCCCTCGGTCTCGTCGCCGGTGCCCGCAGCGGCGACAAGGGTGGCAACGCCAACGTGGGCGTGTGGGCCCGTACGGACGAGGCATGGCGCTGGCTCGCACACGAGCTGACGGTGGACCGCTTCCGCGAGCTGATCCCCGAGAGCCGCACCCTGCCGGTCACGCGGCACAGCCTCCCTGGCCTCCACGCCCTCAACTTCGTCGTCGAAGGCATCCTCGGCGCCGGCGTCGCCGCCCAGCACCGCTTCGACCCGCAGGCCAAGGCCCTCGGCGAATGGCTGCGCTCCCGCCACCTGGACATCCCGGAGGCCCTGCTTTGACCGTCCTGTCCTCCGCCCTGGACACCACCAGCCCCGACTACCGCGCCAACCGCGACGCGATGCTCGCCAAGCTCGCCGACCTGGACGCCGAACACGCCAAGGCCCTCGCGGGCGGCGGTGAGAAGTACGTCGAACGGCACCGGCGGCGCGGCAAGCTCCTCGCCCGGGAGCGCATCGAGCTGTTCCTCGACCCCGACACGCCGTTCCTGGAGCTGTCGCCGCTGGCTGCCTGGGGCAGCGAGTACACCGTGGGCGCCTCGCTCGTCACCGGCATCGGGGTCGTCGAGGGCGTCGAGTGCCTGATCACCGCCAACGACCCGACCGTGCGCGGCGGCGCCAGCAACCCCTGGAGCCTGAAGAAGGCCCTGCGCGCCAACGACATCGCCCTCGCCAACCGGCTGCCCTGCATCAGCCTGGTCGAGTCCGGCGGCGCCGACCTGCCCTCACAGAAGGAGATCTTCATCCCGGGCGGCGCCATCTTCCGCGACCTCACCCGCCTCTCGGCCGCCGGAATCCCCACCGTCGCCGTGGTCTTCGGCAACTCGACCGCGGGCGGCGCGTACATCCCCGGCATGTCCGACCACGTGATCATGGTCAAGGAACGCGCGAAGGTGTTCCTCGGGGGCCCGCCACTGGTGAAGATGGCCACCGGCGAGGAGAGCGACGACGAGTCGCTGGGCGGAGCCGACATGCACGCGCGCGTGTCGGGTCTCGCGGACTACTTCGCCGTCGACGAGCAGGACGCGCTCCGCCAGGCCCGGCGCGTGGTCGCCCGCCTCAACCACCGCAAGGCGTACGACGATCCGGGCCCGGCCGCACCCCCCAAGTACGACGAGGACGAACTCCTCGGCATCGTCCCCGGCGACCTGAAGACCCCCTTCGACCCGCGCGAGGTGATCGCCCGCATCGTCGACGCCTCCGACTTCGACGAGTTCAAGCCGCGCTATGGCACCAGCCTGGCCACCGGCTGGGCGACCCTGCACGGCTATCCCCTGGGTGTGCTGGCGAACGCCCAAGGGGTGCTGTTCAGCGAGGAGTCCCAGAAGGCCGCCCAGTTCATCCAGCTCGCCAACCAGCGCGACATCCCCCTGCTCTTCCTGCACAACACCACCGGCTACATGGTCGGCAGCCAGTACGAGCAGGGCGGCATCATCAAACACGGCGCGATGATGATCAACGCGGTGAGCAATTCGAAGGTCCCCCACCTCTCCGTCCTCATGGGGGCGTCCTACGGCGCCGGCCACTACGGCATGTGCGGCCGCGCCTACGACCCCCGCTTCCTCTTCGCCTGGCCCAGCGCCAAGTCCGCCGTCATGGGCCCGCAACAGCTCGCCGGCGTGCTCTCGATCGTCGCCCGCCAGTCGGCCGCCGCGAAGGGGCAGCCGTACGACGAGGAGGGCGACGCCGCGCTGAGGGCCATGGTCGAGCAGCAGATCGAGTCCGAGTCCCTGCCCATGTTCCTGTCCGGCCGCCTCTACGACGACGGCGTCATCGACCCCCGCGACACCCGCACCGTCCTCGGCCTGTGCCTGTCCGCCATCCACACGGCGCCCTACGAGGGCGTACGCGGCGGCTTCGGCGTCTTCCGGATGTGAGGTCCATGATTTCCACTCTGCTCGTCGCCAACCGGGGCGAGATCGCCTGCCGGATCTTCCGCACCTGCGGTGAGTTGGGAATCCGGACGGTCGCCGTGCACTCGGACGCCGACGAAAACGCCCTCCACGCGCGCGTGGCCGACACGGCCGTACGGCTGCCGGGCGCGGCGCCCGCCGACACGTATCTGCGCGGCGACCTGATCGTGAAGGCGGCCGTCGCGGCCGGCGCCGACGCCGTCCACCCCGGCTACGGCTTCCTCTCCGAGAACGCCGACTTCGCCCGAGCCGTACTCGACGCGGGCCTGGTGTGGATCGGCCCGCCCCCGCAGGCCATCGAGGCGATGGCGTCCAAGACACGTGCCAAACAGCTGCTGGGGCTGGCGCCCTTGGGTGACGTCACCGCGGACGACCTGCCGGTGCTGGTCAAGGCGGCCGCGGGGGGCGGAGGGCGCGGAATGCGGATCGTGCGCCGGCTCGACGACCTGCCCGCCGCGCTGGAGGGCGCCCGCGCCGAGGCAGCGAGCGCCTTCGGCGACGGCGAGGTGTTCGTCGAGCCGTACGTGGAGAACGGCCGCCACGTCGAGGTGCAGATCCTCGCCGACACACACGGCACGGTGTGGGCGCTCGGCACCCGCGACTGCTCCCTCCAGCGCCGCCACCAGAAGGTGATCGAGGAGGCACCGGCCCCCGGCCTCACCGACGAGCTCACCCAGGAGCTGTACGACACCGCCGTACGCGCCGCCCGCACCGTCGGCTACGCCGGCGCCGGCACCGTCGAGTTCCTGGTCGCCGACGACAAGGCGCACTTCCTGGAGATGAACACCCGCCTCCAGGTCGAACACCCCGTCACGGAAGCCGTGTTCGACATCGACCTGGTCGCTCTCCAACTCCGCGTCGCCGAGGGCCGCGCCCTCGAAAACCACCCCCCACGCGCGCGTGGCCACGCCGTAGAGGCCCGCCTATACGCCGAGGACCCCGCCCGCGATTGGGCCCCCCAGACCGGCACCCTGCACCGCCTCACCGCCCCCGAAGGCATCCGCCTGGACACCGGCTACACCGACGGCGACGACATCGGCATCCACTACGACCCCATGCTCGCCAAGGCAGTCGCCCACGCCCCCACGCGCGCGGAGGCCCTCCGCAAACTCGCCGGCACCCTGGAACGAACCGTCATCCACGGCCCGACCACCAACCGCGACCTCCTGATCCGCTCCCTGCGGCACAAGGAGTTCACCACCGCCCGCATGGACACGGGCTTCTACGACCGCCACCTCCCCGACCTCACCGCCCCCACCCCCGACCCGTACGCCCCCCTGGCCGCCGCCCTCGCCGACGCCCACGGCCGCTCCCGCTTCGCCGGCTGGCGCAACGTGCCCTCACAGCCGCAGACCAAGCGGTACCTGATGGCCGGCGAGGAACACGAGGTCCATTACCGGCACACGCGCACGGGCCTGGAGGCCGACGGGGTACGGGTCGTGCACGCCGACGCCGCTCTCGTCGTACTCGAAGTGGACGGCGTGCGAAGGAAGTTCGAGGTGGTGACGTACGGCGACCAGGTGTACGTGGGTTCCACCGCCCTCACAGCCCTCCCCCGCTTCCCCGACCCCACGGCCCAGCACGCCCCGGGCTCCCTCCTGGCCCCCATGCCCGGCACGGTCGTCCGCGTCGCCGAGGGCCTGTCCGCAGGAGCACCGGTACGGGCCGGAGAGCCCCTCCTGTGGCTGGAGGCGATGAAGATGCAGCACAAAATCTCGGCCCCGACCACAGGCACGCTCACTGCACTGCACGCCACCTTGGGCGAACAAGTGCAGGTCGGCGCACTACTGGCGGTAGTGCAGGAGACCTAAAGGGGCGCGGGGAACTGCGCGACCAGCCACAACGAACCCGCAGCCGGAAGGAGCCCCCATGGCCCCCACTCTCGAATCCGAAGAACACAAAGCCCTACGATCCGCAGTAGCCGCCCTCGGCACCCGTTACGGCCGCGAATACCTCACCACCGTGGTAAAAGAAGGCCGCCACCCCCACGAACTCTGGTCAGAAGCCGGAAAACTCGGCTACCTAGGCGTCAACCTCCCCGAGGAGTACGGAGGTGGAGGCGGCGGCATCACCGAACTCTCCATCGTCCTCGAAGAACTCGGCGCAGCCGGCTGCCCCCTCCTCATGCTCGTCGTCTCCCCCGCCATCTGCGGCACGGTCATCGCCCGCTTCGGCACCGACGACCAGAAACAACAATGGCTCCCCGGCCTCGCCGACGGCACCCGCACGATGGCCTTCGGCATCACCGAACCCGACGCCGGCTCCAACAGCCACCGCATCACCACCACCGCCCGCCGCGACCCCGCCGGAGGCGACTGGCTCCTCACCGGCCGCAAGGTGTTCATCTCCGGCGTGGACATCGCCGACGCCACCCTCATAGTCGGCCGCACAGAAGACTCCCGCACCGGCCGCCTCAAGCCCTGCCTCTTCATCGTCCCGCGCGACGCCCCCGGCTTCACCCGGCACCCCATCGACATGGAACTGAACGCCGCGGAGAAGCAGTTCGAGCTGGTCCTGGACGACGTACGACTGCCCGCCGACGCACTCGTCGGCGACGAGGACGCCGGCCTGCTGCAACTCTTCGCCGGCCTCAACCCCGAACGCATCATGACGGCCGCCTTCGCGATCGGCATGGGCCGCTACGCCCTGGCGAAAGCCATCGAGTACGCCCGCGACCGCAGCGTCTGGAAGACGCCCATCGGCGCCCACCAGGCCATCGCCCACCCCCTCGCCCAGGCGCACATCGACCTCGAACTGGCCCGCCTGATGATGCAGAAGGCGGCCCACCTGTACGACACCGGGGACGA
This sequence comes from Streptomyces sp. KR55, assembly GCF_052245645.1. Taxonomy (NCBI): domain Bacteria; kingdom Bacillati; phylum Actinomycetota; class Actinomycetes; order Kitasatosporales; family Streptomycetaceae; genus Streptomyces; species Streptomyces sp. KR55. Next base: position 16,118 of record NZ_JBQQCE010000037.1, read on the forward strand.
CACGGGCGCGGGAGAGGCCGCCAACATGGCCAAGTACGCGGCCGGGGAGGCCTGCGTGAAGGCCGTCGACCAGGCTGTGCACACCCTCGGCGGAAACGGCCTCACGCGCGAATTCGGGCTTGCTTCGTTGATAACGGCCGCACGCGTGGCTCGTATAGCACCGGTGAGCCGGGAGATGATTCTCAACTACGTCTCCCACCAGACCCTGGGCCTGCCCAAGTCGTACTGATCCGGCACAGCGTTGTGCGAGGAGGAACCGATGTTCCGCAGCGAGTACGCAGACGTCCCGCCCGTCGAACTGCCCATCCACGAGGCCGTGCTCGGCCGGGCCGCCGAGTTCGGTGACGCGCCCGCGCTCATCGACGGCACCGACGGCACCACCCTCTCCTACGAGCAGGTGGACCGCTTCCACCGGCGGATCGCCGCCGCGCTCGCCGAGGCCGGCGTCCGCAAGGGCGACGTCCTCGCCCTGCACAGTCCGAACACCGTCGCCTTCCCGACGGCCTTCTACGCCGCCACGCGCGCGGGTGCCTCCGTCACGACCGTGCACCCGCTCGCCACGGCCGAGGAGTTCGCCAAGCAGCTCCGCGACTCGGCCGCCCGCTGGATCGTCACCGTCTCGCCGCTGCTGGACATCGCCCGCCGGGCCGCCGAAATCGCGGGCGGCGTCCGGGAGATCTTCGTCTGCGACAGCGCGCCCGGCCACCGCTCATTGATCGACATGCTCGCGTCCACGGCCCCCGAACCGCAGATCGACATCGACCCCGTGACGGACGTCGCCGCCCTCCCGTACTCGTCCGGCACCACGGGCATCCCCAAGGGCGTGATGCTCACTCACCGCCAGATCGCCACCAACCTCGCCCAGCTCGAACCGGCCATCTCCGCCGGCCCCGGCGACCGCATCCTCGCCGTCCTGCCCTTCTTCCACATCTACGGGCTCACAGCCCTGATGAACGCCCCCCTGAGGGTGGGCGCCACGGTCGTCGTCCTGCCCCGCTTCGACCTGGAACAGTTCCTCGCCGCCATCCAGAACCACCGCATCACCGGCCTGTACGTCGCCCCGCCCATAGTCCTCGCCCTCGCCAAACACCCGGCGGTCGCGCAGTACGACCTGTCGTCCCTGAAGTACGTCATCAGCGCCGCCGCCCCGCTGGACGCCAACCTCGCCGCCGCCTGCTCGCGCCGCCTGAACCTGCCGCCCGTCGGCCAGGCCTACGGCATGACGGAACTGTCCCCCGGCACGCACGTCGTCCCGCTCGACGCCATGCACGACGCCCCGCCCGGGACCGTCGGCCGCCTCATCGCCGGCACCGAGATGCGGATCGTCTCCCTCGACGACCCCGACAAGGACCTCGGCGTCGGCGAGGCCGGCGAGATCCTCATCCGCGGCCCCCAGGTCATGAAGGGCTACCTGGGCCGCCCCGACGCCACCTCCGCGATGATCGACACCGACGGCTGGCTGCACACCGGCGACATCGGACACGTCGACGCAGACGGCTGGCTCTTCGTCGTCGACCGCGTCAAGGAACTCATCAAGTACAAGGGCTTCCAGGTGGCCCCCGCCGAACTGGAGGCCCTGCTCCTCACTCACCCGGGCATCGCCGACGCCGCCGTCATCGGCGTCTACAACGAGGACGGAAACGAGATCCCGCGCGCGTACGTGGTCTGCCAGCCGTCCGCACCCGACCTCTCCGAAGGAGAGATCATGATGTACGTCGCCGAACGCGTCGCCCCCTACAAACGTGTCCGCCAGGTCACCTTCATCGACGCCGTGCCCCGCGCCGCCTCCGGCAAGATCCTGCGCCGGCAGCTCCGGGAGACCACGTGACACTGATCGGCCGCACCCGCACGCGGGGAGTCGAGACCCTCACCCTCGACTCCCCGGCCAACCGCAACGCCCTCTCGGCAGCGCTCGTCGGCGAACTCGCCGACACCCTCACCGACTGCGGCAAGGACAGCGACATCCGCGCCGTCGTCCTCACCCACACCGGCACCACCTTCTGCGCAGGCGCCGACCTGCGCGACCCACCCCACCCCGACACGCTGGTCGGCCTGCTCCGGCAGATCGTGGAACTGCCCAAACCCGTCGTCGCCCGAGTCACCGGACACGTACGGGCCGGCGGACTCGGTCTGCTCGCCGCCTGCGACATCGCCGCCGCATCCGGCGAGGCCACCTTCGCGTTCACCGAGGTACGCATCGGCGTCGCCCCCGCCGTCATCTCCCTCACCCTCCTGCCCCGCACCGACCCCCGCGCCCTCGCCCGCCACTACCTCACCGGCGAACGCTTCGACGCCACCGAGGCCGCCCGCATCGGCCTGCTGACAGCGACGGGCGACGACGTGGACGACGTACTGGCCCCCGTCCTGGACAGCCTGCGCAAAGCGGCCCCCCAGGCCCTGACCGAGACGAAACGCCTGCTCACAGCTAGGGTGCTGGAGACATTCGACCGGGACGCGGCCCACCTGACCGCACTCTCGGCCCGGATGTTCGCCTCCGCCGACGCCCGCGAAGGCATGACAGCCTTCCTCGAACGACGGGATCCCCCATGGGTGCTGTGAACTCGGTCAACACCATCACCACGGTGACCACCGTCGACCGCGCCGACCGCGCTCCCAAGCAGGACCGCAGCCGCGCCACCCGGCAACGGCTCCTGGAAGCCGCCGTCGCCTGCCTCGCCGAACACGGCTGGGCAGGCTCCACCGTCGCCGTCGTCGCCGAACGCGCCGGAGTCTCCCGCGGCGCCGCCCAGCACCACTTCCCGACCCGCGAGGACCTCTTCACCGCCGCCGTCGAATACGTCGCCGAGGAACGCTCCCTCGCCCTGCGCGCCCTGTTCCCCCAAGGCGCCGCCGGCGACCGCCGCGCCGTCGTGGCGGCCCTCGTCGACCTCTACACAGGGCCGCTGTTCCGCGCCGCCCTCCACCTCTGGGTCGCCGCCTCCAACGAGGACCAGCTGCGGCCCCGCGTCACCGAACTCGAAGCCCGCGTCGGCCGCGAAACCCACCGCATAGCCGTGGACCTCCTCGCCGCCGACGAATCCCGCCCCGGCGTCCGCGAAACCGTCCAGGGCCTCCTCGACATGGCCCGCGGCCTGGGCCTGGCCAACCTCCTCACCGACGACGCCCAGCGCCGCGAAGGCGTGGTGACCCAGTGGGCGACACTCCTGGACGACGCCCTGAGCCCCGTCACGCCCTGAGCCCCGTCACGGACTGAGCCCCGTCACGGACTGAGCCGCTCCACCCGCCAGCTGCCGTCCGCCTGCGCCACGTACCGCAACCGGTCGTGCAACCGGTTCTCCCGCCCCTGCCAGAACTCCACCGCCTGCGCGGCCACCCGGAAACCACCCCAGTGCGGCGGCACCGGCACCTGCTCACCGTCCGGATAGCGGGCCGCCAGCTCGGCGTAAGCAGCCTCGAGATCCGCACGGGTCGCGATCACCGAGGACTGCGCGCTCGCCCACGCCCCGAGCTGCGACCCGTGCGGCCGGGTACGGAAGTACGCCGCCGTCTCGTCCCGCCCGGTACGCCGCGCGATGCCGGTGACGATCACCTGCCGGGCCATCGGATACCACGGAAAGAGCAGCGAGACGTACGGGTTCTCGGCAAGGTCGCGGGCCTTGCGGGAGTCGTAGTTCGTGTAGAAGACGAAGCCGGTCTCGTCGAAGTGCTTCAGCAGCACCGTACGAGAACTGGGCCGGCCCTCCGCGTCGGCCGTGGAGACCACCATGGCGTTCGGCTCGAACAGCCGCCCCTCCGTCGCGGCTTGCCGAAACCAGCGTGCGAACTGCTCGACGGGAGTGGCGGCCAGATCGGTCTCGGCGAGACCCTCGGCCCGGTAGTGCTTGCGCATCGCGGCAGGATCGGGATGCGCGGCGGGAACGGCGGCTTCGTCGGTCACGCGATCATCTTGCCGTATGCGGCGGGCGGTGGTCTTCGTCACTGACTGGCACTGAGTGCCGCAGACTCTCCCCAAGGGTGGCACTCGGAGATATCGTGCTGAAAGGCCGTCCCGGTTGGGTGACCGCCAGCCGGGCATCACCCCAGTGACCGCCCAGGACCGCGAGTCATCGCAAGCCACGCACACGACCGCGGATCCACCGGGCGATCACCACACCCGCACCAGCTCATGGTCGCCGCACCAGCACCACCCACACGCTGAAGCCCACCCCTCACCACCCACAAGCCCCACCACCCCCACCAGCCAGCCCCATAGCTCAACCCCTCTACAACACCACCCGTCCCACACATCACGAGGAGCCGCCTGATGTCCGACTTCGTACCCGGGCTCGAGGGAGTCGTCGCGTTCGAGACGGAGATCGCCGAACCGGACAAGGAGGGCGGCGCCCTCAGGTACCGCGGCGTCGACATCGAGGACCTGGTCGGTCACGTCTCGTTCGGCAACGTCTGGGGTCTGCTCGTCGACGGCGCCTTCAACCCCGGCCTGCCGCCCGCCGAGCCCTTCCCCATCCCCGTCCACTCCGGCGACATCCGCGTGGACGTCCAGTCGGCACTCGCCATGCTCGCCCCCGTCTGGGGCCTCAAACCCCTCCTCGACATCGACGCCGCACAGGCCCGCGAGGACCTGGCACGAGCCGCCGTCATGGCCCTCTCCTACGTCGCCCAGTCCGCCCGCGGCCAGGGCCTGCCCATGGTCCCGCAGCGCGAGATCGACAAGGCCCACTCCGTCGTCGAACGCTTCATGATCCGCTGGCGTGGCGAGCCCGACCCCAAGCACGTGGCGGCGGTCGACGCCTACTGGACGTCGGCAGCCGAACACGGCATGAACGCCTCCACCTTCACCGCACGCGTCATCGCCTCCACCGGCGCGGACGTGGCGGCAGCCCTCTCCGGCGCCGTAGGAGCCATGTCCGGCCCCCTGCACGGCGGCGCCCCCTCCCGCGTCCTCGGCATGATCGAGGAGATCGAGCGCACCGGCGACGCCGAGGCATACGTCAAGCAGGCCCTCGACAACGGCGAACGCCTCATGGGCTTCGGCCACCGCGTCTACCGCGCCGAGGACCCACGCGCCCGAGTCCTCCGCCGCACGGCCCGCGAGCTCGGCGCCCCCCGCTACGAGGTCGCGGAGGCCCTCGAAAAGGCGGCCCTCGAAGAACTCCACAACCGCCGCCCGGACCGCGTCCTGGCCACCAACGTGGAGTTCTGGGCGGCCATCGTCCTGGACTTCGCCGAGGTCCCCGCCCACATGTTCACCTCGATGTTCACCTGCGCCCGCACGGCCGGCTGGTCCGCCCACATCCTCGAACAGAAGCGCACCGGCCGCCTGGTCCGCCCCTCCGCCCGCTACGTCGGCCCGGGCCCTCGCGACCCGCGCGCGATCGAGGGCTACGAGGACATCGCCCACTGAGCCCTTCCGGGGGCGCTTGAAAACGCAGACGACCCGCGAGTCTGGTTCCTCCAGCGGAGGAGCCGGCCGGACGTACCGGCGACTCGCGGGTCGGGTGACTGCTTGAGATTGGGCCGGCTGCACGTGTCTCTCACGCGCTGGTCCGGCACCGCACTGGGTGTGGTGACGGGCCGCTAGCCCGCAGCCACCTCACGCGTCCGGTATTCATACATCTGCCGGATCACCTCCTTTCACCGTGTACGCGCCACCCTAAGAACGGTTCGGCCACCGATCAACCGGTTTTCCGGGACTTTGACGGTGTCGATTCCGGCCGCGTGGTGTATCCGTATCCGTCACCGCGTTGCAGGTGCCGAAGATTCTGGTGAGAGACGTTGATCCGGCCCCTCGCTGTGGCAAGGCTGTGCTGCCCCCTGGCACGGACAGAGATGCGCCCGGTCCACGTACCTGCCCACTTGCCGGAGGGTATGACGGCCCGCACAAGATCCCCCGGTGACGTATCCGAAGTGCTGCTTGGTACGGGCACGCTGCAGGCGCGGGAATCCGAATCGGTCGGGAGTAGTACGTGCGTAGGAGCCGCGTCCGGTGGCCTTGACGACGAGGACCTGCGCGGGGAAGCGCACGATCGCATCCCCGTCCTCGTGATCCAGATGCCCTACGGACAGCGCGTCCAGAGTGTGCGCCTTGGCCAGCCCCATGGCGGTCCGGTTTTCTTTGGTCTGACCGCCTGGCCAGCTGTGCACGGGTTTGCCGATGCTGCCCAGTGCGTCCGTGAGCCGCCAGCGCGTCGCGTTCATGGCGGCGGCGTCGTGGAGTGGTGTCCTGACCTGCTGGAGGATCTTCGCGAGGCGATCGGGCCGGTGCGCCAGGAAGACCTCGACGGGGCCGTTGCCCTTGGCCTGGTTGCAGGGGATGCAGGCGAGGACGAGGTTGGAGATGCGGTTCGAGCCTCCCCGGCTGCGTGGCCTGAGGTGGTCGATGTTCAGGGGGACGCCGGTGGCGTCGCAGTAGGCGCAGGTGTTGTCCCACTTGGCGTGCAGGTAGGCGCGGGCACTGGTGCCGGCGAGTGGTCCTTGCTGGTACTCGGCCCCTTTGAGTGGTCTGCCCGTGCTCATGGAGTGGGTGTCGAAGGCGACGAGTTCCACGTGGATCTCGGTGACAGGCGCGTAGCGGCACAGTCGTTTGGCCACGGAGAAGGTCGTATCCACGCGGTGGCGTAGGGAGGGCGGTAGCCATCCTGTGGGGTGCCCCCGGTTACGAAAGCGCGGTGCGCGGTAGCGGCAGTTGGCCGAGCGGCGTCGGTGTCGGTATCCGGCGCGTTGTTGCATGCACAGCCGGATCTGATCGGCGCGGTGCTGGAGCTCGACCGAGACCAGCCCGCGTCGGACAGTCACGGTAGCGCCGTGTTCGTTGGTTTCCTTCTTTTCGTCGGTGAGGGCGAGACCGGTGCCCTTGGAGCCGGGGTCGATGCGTAACTGCACGCCGTCCACTTCCGACTCGGCGAGCGTTCGGTCCTTCAACCGGATGGTGAAGGGAACTTGTCGGGCGACCACGGCCCGACCCTTTCCGAGTAGTTCGCGGGCGCGGGCCGGGTGGCAGGGCATGAGAGGGCGCCCCTCCTTGGAGAGCACGAAGACCCTGCTATGTGACTGATTCCCAACCGCTCAAGTCAGTCCGACGTCAACCCTGACGATCGTCAAGGCCGGGGGTTGCCGTTCGGCTCGAGTTTTGGGGCTGGCCCCGCTTTTACGTTCGGCCTCATGGAACGAGAACAGCGAGAGATGACCCGGGCCGGTCGGTTAGTGACCGCCGTGGGGATGCTGGGTGTCGCGGCGGTTGTGGTTGCCTGGCTTTCCCCAGGTGGGCTGGGCAAGGTCGGCGCGGTTGAGGTTACGGGCGGGGCATCGGTTTCTGTGTACCGTTCGGTGACCGGGACGGTGGTGGACGCACCGTCATGGCTGGGCACGGTCCTGGAAGCAGTCGGCGAGGGCACTCTGGTGATCCTCGGGGTGTTGCTGGCATGGAGGTGGTGGGCCGGGATCCGCCGCCACGACGCACGCCGGGCCGCGGGAGCCGTGTTGACCGGCGCCGGCACCGCGGCGGCCTATGCGGTCAGTGAAGCGGTGAAGCTGGTGGTGGACGAGGAGCGGCCTTGCCGTGCCTTGCGTCCGGGGATCGACGTGATTGCGGAATGCCCTGGTACGGGGGACTGGTCGTTCCCGAGCAATCACGCCACCTTGGCCGCCGGACTGGCTGTCGGGCTGGCCATGTTGTGGCCGCGCCTGGCCGCGGTCGCGCTGCCGCTGGCCGGGGTGGCGGCGCTGTTGCGTGTCCTGGTGGGGGTGCACTACCCGCACGATGTGCTCGCCGGTGGGATTCTCGGCGGCGCAGTGGTGACGGCTGTGCTGCTCGTGTTCTTGCCACTTGCTGAGCGGGCGGTGTCACGGTTGGGGAGGCGCTGGCGGAGTGACGATTCCGGCCTCGTGAGCCACGACCGCGGCAGCAGCTCGGTTGTCCACGCCGAGGCGCGCGAGGATGGAACTCACATGGGCTTTGACCGTTCCCTCCACCACGTGCAGCCGTCGGGCGATCTGCCCGTTGGACAGTCCGCTGCCGAGGAAGGCGAGTACTTCCCGTTCGCGAGCGGTGAGGGAGTGGACTCGGTCGCGGGCAGCGGCGCGCCGGCCGGCGAGGGTGCCCGCGCCGGTCGCCGCGAGGTGCGCGACGACTCGGGCCGCGACTTTCGGTGACAGGTAGGCGGCGCCTTCGGCGACTGCCCGGACCCCTGTGATCAGTTCTTCGGGCTCGCCCGACTTGATCAGGAAGCCGGCTGCGCCACCGCCGAGTGCCTGGAGGATGTAGTCGTCCTCACCGAACGTCGTCAGGATGATGACGCTGGTGGCTGGCACCGTGCTCCGGATTTCGGCCGCAGCCTCGATGCCGTTGATCCCCGGCATGCGGATGTCGAGTATGGCCACGGCAGGGCGGTGGCGCCGAACGAGTTCCACGGCGTCGTGCCCGTCGACGGCTTCGGCGACGACGTCGATGTCCGGATCGGTGGAGAGAACGGCCCGTACTCCCGCGCGGATCATCGCTTCGTCGTCGGCGACCAGGACCCGGATCATCGGACGCTCATGAGGTGAGGGCGTCCAGGGACACCAGTGTGTTGTCCCGGAAGCAGAGCCGGTAGGCGTCTCCGGAACGATCGTCGAAGCGGTCGGCCGTCATGGCGTAGTACTCGCACGTCGTGCCGTGTCCTCTCGGTTCCGGGGCCTGGGGTCGGTAGGGCGTCTGACGGTTGGGGAGGAGAGGCTCCACCTCGGAGCGATCCTGCCCCACGCGCAGGCGTGCGTAGTCGCCCGGTTCCAGGACCGACTGCGATGCCGACAGCATTTCCCAGCCAGTCAGGGCTCCGCTCAACAAGGCGCCTGTCAACAGGGGCAGCATGACCGTGGCAACCAGGGCCCGGCGGACGCGGCGCCGGGCCTGGCGATGTTCTGGCAGCGGTTCGCTGCCCGGGGGTGAGGCCGTGGCGGTGGTGGGCGGGGGGAGCTGTGGCGGGGGAGCGTGCGGAATGCGCGCGACGGCCGCGAAGCCGCCGTCGCGCGGGCCGTACTCGAAGGAGCCGCCGGCCAACCGCACACGTTCGTCGAGGCCGATGAGGCCACGCCCCCCGCTCATCGGTCGGACAGTGGGCGTGAATGACGGTGGGCCGTTCTCCACCACCACCTTTGTCTCGGTGGGCGTGTGCGTCACGTGGACGGTCGCTTTCGCGCCGGGCGCGTGCTTGGCGATGTTGGTCAGTGCCTCCTGTACGACGCGGTGAGCAGCTCGTTCGACCACCGTGGGGAGGCCGTCCGCCTCGCCGTCGACGTGCAGTTCGACCACGAGCCCGGACACGGACGCCTCGGCGGCCAGATGCGCGAGGCTGGACGCGGACGGTCGTGTCGGCGCGTCTTCGGTCTCCTCACGCAGGACACCGATGACTTCTCCGAGACGCTCCACCGCAGCCGCCGCTCTGGTTCTGATCTCCCCTGCGGCCCGTCGATGGTGTTCTTCGAGCCCGGGCGCGAGTTTCAGAGCGCCGGCCGACAGCGCTATGAGGCTGAGGTCGTGGCCGAGTACGTCATGCATGTCCTGGGCGATGCGGGCCCGCTCGCGCAGCCGGGCTTGGTCGGCGATCAGCCGCTGTTCACGGTGCAGTTGCTCGGCCCGTTCCCATCCGGCCCGGACGAGTTCCTGGTACTGCCGCCAGAAGCGGCCTGCGAACCAGGGGATCATCGTGGCGATCACCACGACCGCCACGAACCGGCTTCCCCGTGGTAGCCAGCCAGGTACGACGGACAGCGCCACCACACCGAGCGAGACAAGCGCGCCCAGAGCGAGCGCCGTCGATCGGGTCCGTCCGGGCCGTCGTCCCGCCAGGAACGCGGCGGCCGCAGCAGGGAGTGCCCACCACAGGCTCACCATGCTCAGACCGGCGGACACCACCGCGGCCGCTGTCAGAAGGCTCCCTGGATCCGGATTCCGCCGGAAAACAGCCGCCCCAGCCTCCGCCCCGGCCTTGATCACCGTACTGTCCACGGAGGCGACGGTACGGACATCGGAGGCCGCTCGACACTGCCGAAAGTCCAATCCTGCCTACTGCCTTACACCTCGTCACTGAGGGCGTTGACCATGAGACGCGTCGCTCCATGGTCACGTAGCGTTCCGTGCATGACAAAGCGGCGGGTGGTGCTCAGTGGGTCGGAGTTCGAGGAGCGGATCGGGTATGCCCGGGCCGTGGTCGACGGGGACTGGGTGCATGTGTCGGGAACGACGGGGTTCGACTACGGGACGATGACCATCTCGGACGACGTGGTGGAGCAGGCCGAGCAGTGTCTGCGGAACATAGGTGCCGCGTTGGCGGAGGCGGGGTGCAGCTTTGCCGATGTGGTGCGGGTGCGGTATCTGCTGCCCGAGCGGGAGGACTTCGAGCCGTGCTGGCCGGTGCTGCACCGGTGTTTCGGGGAGGTGCGGCCGGCGGCCACGATGATGGTGTGCGGGCTCGCGGATCCTCGTATGAAGATCGAGATCGAGGTGTACGCGCGGCGCGGGCCGGTTTCCGGGGTGCGGATCGAGGCCGTGCAGGGCGAGGCCATGCTCGAGGAGTGGCGGCATGTGCACAACGTGATCGTGCCGCCGGCCGCGCTCTCTCTCGATGAGGTGCGGGAGCGCAGCGGGCGCTATCGGCTGGAGAACGCGTACGTCGGTGATGTGCTCGTGGGGTGTTCGACCGTGCGGCCGCCGGAGGGGGAGACGGGGGTGGTGACCGTGATCGCGCGGGTGCTGCCCGAGTGGCGGGGGCGCGGGATCGGGACGTTGCTCTACGAGAACGGGCTGGCGCACGCGCGCGTGCTGGGTGCCGATGCGGTCGAGACGTGCGTACTGGCGGTCAATGAGGACGGGTTGCGGTTCGCGGGGGCCCGTGGGTTCGTCGAGGTCGAGCGGTATGTGCTGGACGGTGAGCGGGACGAGTGGGTCGATCTTCGACTGTCGGTCACCGGGTGTTAGCGGTGGGTTGTCGTCCGGTTTCCGCCGCACAACGATTCCTGCAATCTTGCGGGAACCAGGTGTGGGCTGCATCACGTTCGAGTTGAATGATTGCAAGTGAGCGAAGCGACGTGCCGTACGTGCGGACGCAGCCTGCAGGGGGTCCAGGTGAGTGCTTCCCGGCGTAGTGGGACCACGGACGAACTGGGACCGGACGAGCCCGGGCCGGACGGCCCGGACGGCCCGGAGGGTTCGGGTGGTTCGGATCTGCTTGCCGCCCTGCTGGACGGCATGGACGCGGCGCTGTGCGCTTTCGACGCCGACGGGGTCGTGACGCACTGGAACCGCGAGGCCGAGCGGATTCTCGGGTGGTCGGCGGAGGAGGCCGTCGGGCGGCAGGGCTTCGCCGGGTGGGCGGTGCGCAACGCCGACGCCGAGGAGGTCGAGGAGCGGCTGATGTCCGCCATGGACGCGCCCGGCCGCCAGGTGCACGAGTTCGCGCTGCTGACGAAGGACGGCGGCCGCGTGCTCGTGCGGACGCAGTCCGCGGCCGTCCGGGGGCCGGACGGGAAGCCGGCGGGGGTGTACTGCGCGTTCAGTGAGGTGCACGCGCAGATCGATCTGGAGCGGTCCATCGCGCTGAGCGAGGCCCTGTTCGAGGATGCGAGCTGGGGTGTGGTCCTCGTCGACGCCGATCTGCGGCCGGCGGTGGTGAACGCGCATGCGGCACGTGCGCTGGGCACGGGGCGTACGTCCGTGCTGGGACGGCCGCTCGGTGAGCTGCTCGCGCAGGGTGTGGAGGAGCTGGAGAGCGCCTTCACGCACGTCCTGGCGGAGGGTGCGCCGCCGGCGCCCGCCGAGATCTGGGTGAGCGTGCGCACGCCGGAGGGCGACAAGCGGCGCTGCTGGCGCAGTGGGTTTCTGCGGCTGGCCTCGCCGCTCGCGGAGGAGCCGGTGCCACTCGGGGTGGGCTGGTTGTTCCAGGACGTGACGGAGGCCAAGCAGGGTGAGCAGGAGGCGGCGTTGCTGCGGTTCCGCAGCAATCAGCTGCACCGGGCCGCCCGTGCGGCGGCCGAGTGCGAGGATCCGGCGGAGGCGGCGACCGTCCACCTCGATTTCGCGCTGGCCGGTTTCGCCGACCATGCGTTGATCGACCGGGTGGCGGGAGGTGCGCTGTCCGACACGGAGCCCGCGGGGCAGGTACGGCTCGTGCGGGTGGCCGCCACGCCGTCGGGTGCGCCGGGGCCGAGCCTGCCGACCGGTGCGGCGGGGTTGCCGGTGCGGTACGCCGAGGGGCATCCGGCGTTGCAGTGTGTGGAGCGGATCGGCACGGTGCGGGCCAGTGTCGGCAGTGTGGCGGCCGAGCAGGCGCGCGCGTGGGCGGTGTCCCGGCAGTGGCCGGCCGATGCGGTGCACGCGTTGTGCGCGGTGTTGCGCAGCCGGGCGCGGACGCTGGGTGTCGTGACGTTCCTGCGGGGGAGCGGGCGGAGCGCGTTCGAGCGGTCGGACACGGCGTACGCCGAGGATGTCGCCGTGCGGATCGCGACGGCGCTGGACCTGGCGGGGCTGCTGCCGCCGGACAGGGACTGAAGCGCTCCGTCGGAAGTCCGGTACGCCACCTGCGGGTGCGTCGTGGCTGGTCGCTCCCACACTCTCGGCTTCTCCCCACGCTCGGCTTCGCTCGCGCGGGGGGACCCCCATGAGCGGGGGGACCCCCATCGCGGCGGAGCCGCATGTCGATACAGCCCCGCGCCCCTTTGGGGCGCTTCAGTGCCGGTAGAAGATCCGGTCCCCGTACTGTTCCAGCACGCGGGTGTTCCAGTCGTGGCCGCCGTCGACGTTGCCGGAGCGCAGCAGCGGGGGGTCGATGCCACGGTCGGCGAGGGTGCCGGCTGCCGTGGCCATGACGGCCTGGAGGAGGGCTGTGGTCACGACGGTGGAGGCGGGGGCGAAGGGGGCGGGGATGGTGTCGAGGGTGAGTTCGGCGTCGCCGACCGCGATCTTCGAGTCCAGCACGATGTCGCAGTGGTCCTTCAGGTAGGTGCCGGACGCGTGGCGGGACGTCGTCTGGGCGGTGTAGGCCACGGAGGTCACGCCGATGACCTTTGCGCCGAGGGTGCGGGCGTGCATCGCCATCTCCACGGGGAGGGCGTTGCGGCCGGACAGGGAGATGATCACCAGGGCGTCGCCGGCGCGGAGGGGGGAGGTGTCGAGGACGGCGGTGGCGAGGCCGTCGACGCGCTCGAGGGCGGAGCCGAGGGTGGCGGGCATGACGTCGACGCCGACGACTCCGGGTACGGCCAGCAGGTTCATCAGGGCGAGTCCGCCGGCCCGGTAGACGATGTCCTGGGCGGCGAGGGAGGAGTGCCCGGCGCCGAAGGCGAAGAGGCGGCCGCCGGCGGCGACGGTGTCGGCGAGGAGTGTGCCGGCGGCCGCGATCGGCTCGGCCTCCTCGTCGCGGATGCGGTGCAGCAGGCCGATCGCGGCGTCGAGGTACTGGTCGGCCAGCTTGCTGTCGCCCATGCGAGCTCCTTCGCTGCGCTGCTGTGCGTGCCGGTGTCGCGGATCACGGTGCGGTCTGGACCAGTGGGATGTCAATACGGGGGTGACGGCGGCGTCGACGGTGTGCTTACGGCCGTCGCATACCAGCATGTAACCGTCTGGTTTCAACGGCGCGGCACGGTTGTCGGTGGTATCCGGCAGAATTGAAGCCAGGGCCAGCGCACGCGCCGGAGAGCCGTCGAGCCTTCGGCAGATCTCATCGAGGGGCACGTATGTCCGGACTGATCGACACCACGGAGATGTATCTCCGCACCATCCTCGAGCTCGAGGAGGAAGGCGTGGTCCCCATGCGCGCCCGGATCGCCGAGCGGCTCGACCAGAGCGGGCCGACGGTGAGCCAGACGGTGGCGCGGATGGAGCGCGACGGTCTGGTGTCCGTGGCCAGCGACCGGCACCTGGAGTTCACCGACGAGGGCCGCCGGCTGGCGACCCGTGTGATGCGCAAGCACCGGCTCGCCGAGTGTCTGCTCGTCGACGTGATCGGCCTGGAGTGGGAGCAGGTGCACGCGGAGGCCTGTCGCTGGGAGCATGTGATGAGCGAGGCGGTGGAGCGCCGGGTGCTCGAGCTGCTGCGCCACCCCACCGAGTCGCCGTACGGCAACCCGATCCCGGGCCTGGAGGAGCTGGGCGAGAAGGACGGCGCCGACCCGTTCCTGGACGAGGGGATGGTGTCGCTGGCCGACCTCGACCCGGGCGTGGAGGGCAAGACCGTGGTCGTCCGCCGGATCGGCGAGCCGATCCAGACGGACGCGCAGCTGATGTACACGCTGCGCCGGGCGGGTGTGCAGCCCGGTTCGGTGGTGAGCGTGACGGAGTCGGCCGGCGGTGTGCTGGTGGGCAGCGGCGGCGAGGCTGCCGAACTGGAGTCGGACGTCGCCTCCCACGTCTTCGTCGCCAAGCGCTGAGCGGCAACCGTTCAACTCCCGGGAATTTGCGGGGAGTTGAGAGTCCTTGCGCCGTCGATCTCGTCGAATCCGGGTCTCCCTGTGCCGAATTGCAGCGCACGGGCGTTCCGCGTGCGAGGCTGTCGCGTGAGGCGTATGGCCGGAGGGGGCGGGTGGATGTGCCGGAGCCGAGTGGAGAGCCCCGGCGCCGTGCGGCGCCGGGGCCTGTCCTCCCCTGTGCTGACCCGGAGCCCCGAGCTCTCAGGGTCATTCCTCACGGACCGGTTTCCCCGAGCGGTCCGCCCCCCCGCAGAACATCTCCCCTCGACGGCGGGGATCATTCCTTGAGCGGCGTCACTCGAAGGAGGGGTGTTGCTCGCAGAAAGCCCATTCTCGAAAAGCTATTCGATAGTCTTCGGGTGTGGGCGAGGCCCACAGGGGGGCAAGGGCGGCGCGAGTCGCGAGTAGTGCGGTAGTACAGGCAGTACCGGTGGGACAGGCAGGCACGGGCGGTACCTACGACGGCAGGCAGGCCGAGCGAAGCTTGGGGGGTGCCAGCATCAATGGCGCGACGCATCGACGTGACCGGGGCGGGCGGCGTACGACTCGCGGCCTGGGAGTTCGGCGACCCGCCCAAAGCGGACCCGGACCGGGCCAGGGAGGACCTCGATCCGGCCGGGACCGATCCCGATCCGGCCCCATCCGACGGCGACCCCTCACCAGGAGTGCTCTTACTCCACGGACTGATGGCCCGCGCCTCGCACTGGGCCTCCACCGCCCGCTGGCTCTCCGAACGCCATCGTGCCGTCGCACTCGACCAGCGCGGCCACGGCCAGAGCGACAAGTCCCCGCAGGTCTCCTTCACCCGTGAGGCGTACGTCGAGGACGCCGAGGCCGCGCTCGAACAGCTCGGTCTCACCTCGGCCGTCCTCATCGGCCACGCCATGGGCGCCCTGACCGCCTGGCAGCTGGCCGCCAAACGCCCCGACCTGGTGCGCGGACTGATCATCTGCGACATGCGGGCCTCCGCGCTGGGCGCGGCCTCGCAGCGTGAGTGGGCCGCCTGGTTCAAGGCCTGGCCCGTGCCCTTCGCCACCCTCGCCGACGTCCGCAAGTGGTTCGGCGAGGACGACCCCTGGGTGGAGCGGCCGAACCCGGCCCGCGGCGAGTTCTACGCCGAGGTGATGCACGAGTCGCCCGACGGCTGGCGGCCCGTCTTCGAACCCGACCAGATGCTGAAGTCCCGCGAGACCTGGGTCTACGACGCGCACTGGGAGGAGCTCGCCCAGGTCCAGTGCCCCGCCCTGGTCGTCCGCGGCCTGGACGGCGAGCTCGGCCGGGCCGAGGCGCAGGAGATGGTCCGCGTCCTGCCCCGCGGCGAGTACGCGGAGGTGGCCGACGCCGGCCACCTCGTGCACTACGACCAGCCGGACGCATGGCGCGCAGCGATCGAGCCGTTCCTGGACGACGTACTCGGCACCTGACGCGCACAGTGCTCGCCTGGGGGTGCCCGGCGTCGGGCACTCCCGGTCCGTCACCCCTTGCTGACCGCCGTCAGGATCTCCGGCAGCCGTTCTGCCGTGCGCGGCGCCGCCAGGCGTAGCCCCAGATACGCGATCGCCGCCCCGTAGGCGGTGCCCACCGGCAGCAGCAGCCAGCTCCACGCGTCCCCGCCCGCGCTGGTGTTGATCCAGATCGTCACGGCGATGACAGGGGCGCACAGCAGGGCGGCGGCCACCATCCCGCCGAAGACCGCGATCCAGGCGAGCCCGGCCTGCCCGGGGGCGACGTTCTTGTAGCCCTCCTGCGGGATGGAGTACGGGAAGCGCGCCGACGTCCAGGCGCCGGTCGCCAGCATCGCGCCGAGCAGGGCGAAGGACAGCCCCAGCACCTCGGGCAGCCTGGCCCAGTCGCCGAGCATCGCCGTCGTCAGGACGGTGACGAGCGCGGCGTACGGAAGCGTGATCACCAGCAGGGCGAGGGCCCGCGCGCGCAGTTCGACGTAGGCGTCACGCGTCGAGGAGATGGTCATCGCCACCATCCAGAACGCGGACGCGTCCTGGCCGAACTGGTTGTACATCTGGATGCCGAGCATGCCGGCGGCGAAGCAGGCGAAGTAGATGGAGCCGGTGCCCTGCAACGCGTTGAACACCGGCACGATCAGCCCGATGGCCAGCGAGGTAACCCAGGCCGCCTTGGTCTTGGGGTCGCGCCACACATAGCGCAGGCTGCGCTCCATGGCCGTGCCGGTACGTCCGGCGGGCAGCAGCCGGGCGAGGCCCGTCGACGGCCGGTCGCGGACGGTGGTGTCGTCGGAGGCCTGGAGGGTGGACCCGTCCGGTGAGGTCATCAGCCGGGTCAGATGCCGCGCCCACATCGCCAGCAGTGCCGCCAACGCCAGGACAGACAGCGCGAGTTGGGCTGCCGCGATCCCGTACGAGCCCTCGCTGACCGCGTCCACCGCCCCGATCGCCGAGGCGGGTGGCACCCAGCGCAGCACGTCGGCCGCCGGGGCGAGCTGTCCGAGCCCGGATGAACCCAGGCGCTGTGCCCCGAAGTTGACGACCTGTGCCCCGACCGCGATGACCAGCCCGCTCAGCACCGCCAGATCGCGGCCCTTGCGGCTGGTCAGCAGCCGGATGTTGGCGGTGGCGACGGCCCGCGCGAGGGCCACGCACACCAGCAGCGCCAGCCCGACGGCGACCACACCGACGACGTACGCCGCCGCCCCTCGCGCCACGGCGATCACCGAACCGGCGAACAGACACACCGTGAACAGCGGCCCGATCCCCACCAGCGAGGCCGCGAGCAGCGCCCGCACCAGCGGCCGGGGCCGCAGCGGCAGCATCACCAGCCGGGTCGGGTCGAGGGTCTCGTCGCCGCCCGGGAAGAACAGCGGCATCACCGCCCAGCCCAGCGCCAGCACCGCCACCAGCAGGACGACCACTGCGTCGGCGTGCGCGTTGCCGCGCAGCAGGACCAGGCCGAGCAGTTGCAGCGCGGCGAAGAGCAGCGTGACGACCGCCGAAGCGATGTAGGCGGCGCGTCGGCCGGCGGACTGCCGGAGCCCGTTGCGCAGCAAGGACAGTTTCAGCTGGACCAGAGTGCCGGTGACGGTGCTCATCGCGTGCCGCCGCCGAGCCAGTCGAGGTCGGAGCCGGCGTCGCGGACGCCCGCGCCGACGAGTTCGAGGAAGGCCTGCTGGAGGGTGGCGGCATCGCCGCGGACCTCGGCGAGCGGCCCATGGGCACGGATCCGCCCGGCGGCCATGACGGCCACCCAGTCGCACAGCGACTCCACGAGCTCCATCACATGCGAGGAGAAGACGACGGTGGCGCCGGAGGCCGTGTACCGCTCCAGCACGCCCCGGATGGTCTGCGCGGACACCGGGTCGACGCCCTCGAACGGCTCGTCGAGGAAGAGCACTTCGGGATTGTGCAGCAGCGCGGACGCCAGCCCGATCTTCTTACGCATACCGGTCGAGTAGTCGACGACCAGCTTGTGCTGGGCGCCCGCCAGATCGAGGACGTCCAGCAGCTGGGTGGCCCGCTTGTCGACCTCGGCGCCGGGCAGTCCGCGCAGCCTGCCCGTGTACGCCAGGAGTTCCCGCCCCGACAGCCGCTCGAACAGCCGCAGCCCCTCGGGCAGCACCCCGATCCGGGCCTTCACCTCCACCGGGTCCCGCCACACGTCGTGCCCCACGACCTCGACGCTCCCCTGATCGGGCCGCAGCAGCCCGGTCACCATCGACAGCGTGGTGGTCTTCCCGGCCCCGTTGGGCCCGACAAGCCCGATGAACCGCCCCGCGGGCAGCTCCAGATCGATCCCCCCGACAGCAACCTGCTCCCCGAACCGCTTCCAGAGCCCCCGTACTCGAACTGCATCTGAGGTCATGCATGCACCCTACGGCGGTGTAGCGCACCCAAGGGGCGCAGGGAACTGCGCGACAAGCCACCACGAACTCGCAGCCGCCACCCGGCATGAACCAGGCAGCTCCTCAGGCGAACCCCTACCGATCCCTACCGCACGCATAGGCCAACGGCGAGACCAACTCCTCCGCATCCGGCAACCACCGATTCGCGGCCGTAGGCCGGCAGGCCCACTGCACGGCCCCCCGCGACCCGAACCGTGTAGGCGGCGCAGCCACCCACGCCCCCTCGCCCAACGCCACGAGATCGAGCGAGGAAACCGACCACCCCAGCTTGCGCACCAGGTCCGGAACCTTCACCGACGCACCCGGCAGCACAAAGAACTGCATCCGCCGGTCCGGCGTCAACGTCACCGGCCCGAGCGTCAGCTCCATCCGCTCCATCCGGGCC